>JAJFLS010000136.1 GCA_021772595.1 Opitutales bacterium | reverse complement strand
CATTTGGATACGCTCTATGCCGACCAGCCATACAGCATCTATAGCGACGAATCCGGCCAGATCACCTCCACTATTTCGCAGCCCTCGCTCGTCATCTTCATGCTTCATCTTCTGCAGCTAGGCCCGGGAATGAAAGTGTTCGAACTCGGTGGAGGCAGCGGTTGGAACGCCGCTCTCATGGGTCGGCTTGTCGGAGAGACCGGCCACGTTTTCAGCATCGAAGTCGAGTCGGCCCTCTTGCCCAACGCCCAATGCGCCCTAAACCACCTCGACATCGAAAACGTGTCGTTGATTTCAGGCGATGCCTCGCTTGGTTTTCCCAGCCAAGCACCCTTTGACAGAGGCGTCTTCACAGCATCCGCCTGGGATCTGCCCCAGATCTTTTTCGAGCAAATCAGAGAAAGCGGCCTGCTTCTATTCGTCCTCAATTTCTCGGAGAAGGTCGATCTGCTCGCCGTTCTTCGAAAAAAGAGCGACCATTTCGAAAGCGAGCTTCATTTCCCTTGTCGTTTCGTTCCCGTAACAGGCGAACACACGGCCGATCCGAACGCGACGCGGACCGCCGAAGAACGCGCGTTTCACAAATGGCTCCAAACCAGCGGCCAGGAACTCGACGATCTCCATCTGAAAATCTACCCTTCCCAGTCCAAGCAAGAGCGCCCTGACCGCGCCCATTGCTACACTCGAAATGACTGCCGCATCGAGTGGTCAACCACTTATAACTAGGCGGCTCCCAGGAGCGGCGTAACATAGTTGCTAAAACCGAGTCGCCGGGTGCGAAACTCTTGGAACTCCCTAGGTTTTTTTTAACGCATTCCCTTTGATCTAGGTCAAAGAACCTTCCGCTGAAATATGGTATTCAGTGATGTGACAAACTAACCAATAGAACAACGAGAAATTCGAATCATGACTACGAAGAAACAATCCACCGCGTTTCCAAAATCGATCGCTATCGGCACGATAGGAGTCGCCCTCTCACTCGCCAATTTGCTTTGCGCCGAACCAGCCACCCTACCGACCATCGGTGAAGGAAAGCTCAATCTCGACGCTCGCGTTCGCTACGAATACAACGGTCTCAATAACGGATCGGACGACATAAATGGGTTCGGACTACGTACTCGCCTGGGCTACACGATTGGAGAAGGCGAAGACCTTTCGGCTATGGTGGAAGTGGAGGACATCCACTTCATCGATTCGAAAGATCGACCTGGCCTGGACGTTCCTACCACCGAGCTAAACCAAGCGTGGGTTAGCGCTCAAGGAGCAAAGATAGGCCGCCAGATCTATACGCTCGACGACCACCGGTTTATCGGCCATGTCGGCTGGCGCCAGAACATCCAGACCTTCGACGCGATTACCGGATCGATCGACATCGATTCCGACTCGAAGCTCAATCTCGGATACCTGCACACCGTGCAACGCGTCAACGCCACTTCCCAAGATCTAAGCGGGATACTGGTGAACGGCTCTCGCAAAATCTCCGATGCGTTCAGCCTCACCGCATTCGCCTACTTGCTGGATTTCGACAAGCCCGTTCTCGCCTCGAGCGACTCCTTCGGGCTGCGCGCGACCGGCAATTTCGCCACCAACGAAGAGAAATATGGATACATGCTGAGCTACGCGAAACAGAGCGACAACGGCGGCAGCGTTTCTTCCTTCGATCTCGACTACATAGCCGGAGAGCTCACCGCCACTTCCAGCGGCATCACTCTCGGGCTTGGCTTCGAACTCCTCGAAGGCGACGGAACGACGGGATTCACTACACCGCTAGCAACTGTGCATAAATTCAACGGATTCGCCGACCAATTCGCTGGCGGATCCTTAGGACTCGGAGGCGGCTTGCATCAAGGGCTCGAAGACTACTACGCGAGGCTTTCGTTCACCTTCCCTGATTCCGATATTCCGCTAACTCTCTCGTATCACGAATTCCATACAGAGAACGTTAACGACTTCCTCGGATCGGAAATCGACGCGGTCGCCACGTACAAGCTCAACGACAATATCCAGCTCCTTACCAAATATGCTTTCTACGATTCCGACCTGCGGGAAAACGTAGGTTACGGCGGAGTGGACAAAACCGTCTTCACCGTCGAAGCCAATATCAAGTACTAGAATACTACTTCCTCAATCTCATCTTCACTGAGCCCTCCCGACAATCGTCGGGAGGGCTTTTTTTTTGCCATCCAACAGGATAACTATCTGCCTAACTAAAATTAGGGTTACTTAGCTGTTTCCCCTTAGTTTAAGGGTAATTATTGATTACCATTTTCTATTACTTCCCCTTAATCTAAATAAATTTGTCCCGTAATGAAGCGATACATTCCCATTGTACAGCAATCGCAAATAGACTCATTATGAACTCCAAGACCCTCAGTATCAAAGGAATGCTCATATACATGGGCATACTATTCGCCGTCGGCCTGATCGCCCTTTCCTTCTTCATCAAGGCCCAAACCAGAAAAGCCGCGATCGAATCCAGCCAATCAAGTGCCTCAGAGACTATCTCCCAATTCAAGACGCTTCGAGCCTACTACAGCGCCAACGTCGTAAAAAAAGTAAAGGGCGGCTCCAATCTGAAAATCTCCTACAATCATCAAGACGAGGACAAAAGCATCCCGCTTCCCGCAACCATGATTCAAGATCTGAGTCAGCAATTCTCCCAAAACGGCAACAATACGAAACTGAAACTCTACAGCGACTACCCCTTTCCAATTCGCAAGGATCGGAAGCTCGACAGTTTCGCTAAGGATGCGATCGGTTTCTTTAGAGAAAATCCCGACGAAGTCTTTGTCCGCAACGAAACGCTCGATGGAGTAGAGAGCATTCGATATGCGATTGCCGACAAACTGGTCAACCAATCTTGCGTGGACTGCCACAACTCCCACGCCGAAACTCCCAAAAACGATTGGCGTCTCGGCGATGTTCGAGGAGTATTGGAAGTCATCAATCCGATCGAGTCGCAAGTGGCCGCAGGCAAGTTGCTCGCTACCAAACTTATAAGTCTGCTGCTTGGAGCATTTGTCCTCGCTTCGATCGGTATATATTTCTGGGTCAATCGTTCAGTGCTCAAACCTGTTCGCAACTCGCTCGACGCAATCAATCACGTCAGTGGTCAATTGACCTCGACTTCCGATTCCGTATTTCGATCCAGCACGCTTCTCGCGGATTCCACTAGCGATCAAGCAGCTTCAACCGAAGAAACCAGCGCCTCTCTCGAAGAGATCTCCAGTATGACTCAGAGCAATACGGAGCACGCTCAACAAGCAAAGGAATTCGCCAGTCTTGCCCGAAAGTCCGCCGAAAAAGGATGCTCCGAAACCGAGGAAATGGCTCTGGCGATGGCAGAGATCAAAAGTTCCGGCGACAGTATTTCCGACATTATTCGAACGATCGACGAAATCGCCTTCCAAACGAATATCCTCGCCCTCAATGCTGCAGTAGAAGCAGCCAGAGCAGGCGAAGCCGGAGCGGGATTCGCGGTGGTCGCCGACGAAGTTCGCACGCTCGCTCGACGCAGCGCTGAAGCCGCCGATGAGACCACGAAGAAAATCGAGGATTCCATAAAGAAAAGCGAGCATGGCGTATCGATAAGCTCAGCCGTCGCCGATCGTCTCAAGGAAATCGTGAAAAATGCTGAAGAAGTGGATACGCTCGTAGCGTCGATCGCTGGAGCTTCCGAAGAGCAATTCCAGGGAGTAACCCAGGTAACCTCCGCAGTGAACTCAATCGATCAAGCGATTCAAAGCAATGCTTCGCAATCCGCCGAACTAACAAAGGATTCCCAAGGCTTGAATTCACAAGTAGATGCGCTCCAGAAAGCGGTACGAATATTCGGTCAACTCGTCGGACACGAAATGGATACTCAAAAAACGAATACACAGGCAACGGTATTGCGATCCCCGCAACCCGCTCCGTTGATCAACACGCGCAGCGACACATTCGACAGCTGGGACACCGAACCGAGCTCAAGCAGCGAAAACGTAAATCGAGTTCAAGACGGAAGCTTCAATTAAACCGATACCAGCACCCATGAAATCTAAATTCCAAATCCATAAGAACATGAATACAACACATCGAATAGGAATCAGTTCAAACGCGGGAGCCGCAGCGATCCTCGGGATCGCCCTCTCCTGCTCAAGCCTCGCCGGAGCCGCCGAAAACGCCTTCGGCGACGGAAAGATCAGCGTCGATGCGCGTATTCGCTACGAGTACATAGACGGCAAAAGCGGAGCAGAGGACGTCAACGCTCTCGGAGAGCGCACCCGTATCGGCTACACCCTCGCTAACGATCAGGGCTTCTCTGCTATGATCGAGGTCGAGGACGTGCACTTCATCGACGAGGACGATCGGCCGGGGCTGGACGTCCCAACCACCGAGATCAACCAGGCTTGGATACAGAGCCAGGGAATCAAACTAGGGCGACAAATCTACACCCTAGACGACCATCGGTTTGTCGGCCACGTCGGGTGGAGGCAGAACATACAGACCTTTGATGCCCTCACCACATCCCTCGAGATCGACGCGGAATCGAAGTTGAATCTCGGATACCTTCACTCCGTTAGGCGCATCAACGCCACATCCCAGGACCTCAGCGGAATCGTCGTCAACGGAAACCGCAAACTCTCGGACGTCTGCACGCTAACCGCGTTCGCCTACTTGCTCGACTTCGACAAGCCGGTCCTCGCCTCAAGCGATACATTCGGAATCAGAGCCAATGGCACCTTCAGCGGAGGCGAGGAAACCTACACCTACAGCTTCAGCTACGCCAAGCAAAGCGACAATAGCGGCAGCTCATCGAGCTTCGACCTCGACTACATAGCCGGCGAGCTAAACGCCAACGCCGAAGGCCTCACACTCGGACTTGGTTTCGAGATCCTCGAGGGAGACGGATCCACGGGCTTCACCACCCCCTTGGCCACCGTTCACAAGTTCAACGGATTCGCCGACCAGTTCGCCGGAGGATCGCTCGGGCTTGGAGGAGGGCTCCGCGAAGGCCTCATAGACTACTACGCCAAACTCGCGTTCTCCATTCCCAACGCAAACGTGCCCATAACCCTCTTCTACCACCAATTCGAGACCGAGAACGTCAACGACTTCCTCGGCTCCGAATACGACGCGGTCGCAACGTACAAGATCAACGACCACGCCACCCTGATCTCGAAATACGCCATCTACGACTCCGACGGACAGGAACACGTCGCCTATGGCGGCAAAGATAAGACCGTCTTCACTCTCGAAGTGAACCTGAAGTATTAGAACCAACTCTCCACAGATGAAATAAAACGGATTCCAAAAGCATTCCGCTTCCTGCGGCGATCATCCATGAACTTAGGATTCAATTCGCGGTAGCTGAAAGCTAGTTAATCAATCTCTGGCCGGCTGCCACACATGAACAACAAAGGCTCTACCGACCGCTCAATCGAATAATCGCAAATAAACTTCACTATGAAATCAAAATACATATTCATCACCCTATTCCTAGCGCTCGTCGCTAGCGTTGCCACCACTCCTGCTGCTCACGCCCAGGTCGAGAACGAAAAGCAAAGCCAGGAAATCGTCACACTCTTCCGCGCCGCTCGAAAAGTGATCTCCGACAATCAGGCCCATATCAACGATGCCACCAAAGGCGACAAGGGTCTCAGCGCCGCCGCCGTCGTCCAAAAGACCAAGGAAAATTTCCAGAACGACCTCAAGCGCAGTGTGGACGACACTCCCGCGGACTCCCCCACCGGCCTTGCCAACGCTGCGTTGCTGACCGCCGTGGGCGAAGTCATGACCGACGCCCAAGTGCTCATCAACGAGCAGGGCAAGGGCTTCAAGGGATTTCTCCCCGCAGTCTTTGCGCGCCAGGTCGCGGAAAAATTCAACACGGGGATGAACGGCCGCGCCTTCATCAAACTCACCGCTCCCAGGGACCTTCTCCGCAACCGGTCCAACCGCACGGACGAGTGGGAAAGCAGCCAGATCGAAACGAAGTTCCGCGCGGCCGGCTGGGAACACGGCAAGCCCGTCACCGAGGAAACCACGTCGAAAGGCCGCCAAGCCTTCCGCTACTTGCTCCCGGAATATTACGGTCAATCCTGCCTCTCCTGCCACGGCGGGACCAAGGGTGAAATCGACATCACCGGTGGAACAAAGGAAGGCGCCAAGCTCGGCGAGCTCGGCGGTGCGATCAGCTTCGCCATCTATCTGGACTGATCGGGTCCACCCGACCAATCCCAATCTGAGACTCTGCAAAATCCGATGATAAACCAATCTGCCTCCGACTCTCCCACTTCGCGGAAAAAACTCACCATCTCCGCCCAAGTGGTGCTGCTCACTCTGCTGCTGCTCGCCGTCATGTTGGGCACGCAACTCTACGCGATCTTCGGATTGAAAAGCGTCAATCGCGTCGTGGATGCGCAGTCGGTCGCAGTTGAGGAGCAAGTAAAGGACATTGCGAACCAGACTGCTTCCCAAGCCGCATGGAAAACCATGCGGGAAATCGGCATGCTCACCGAGTCCGTCCGCTACTGGTTGACCGATCTCTCACTCAGTTTGCAAATGGATTCCGAACGCAAAGCGGAGTCCGCCCAAAAGCAGCTCGACGAACGCCTTAACGAATTGGCTAAGACCGACGAAACCTTTGTTCAGCAATTACGGCCGCTGGTCACTGCCTACGGCGATGGGATGCTGGATTCGGTCGATGCATACAGCGACAACAACCGTGTGCTGGGCAATTCCCTAGTAGCTGAAGGCCGCCAGAGAATGGGCGCCATCGCCGCTCTCCTCGATGAGCGGCTGACGGTCAGCGAGGCGGCAGCGAGAGAAGCGACGCATCGCGTCCAGGTTTCGGCGGAAAGTATCCGTGTCGCAGGCGGTAAAGTAATCGCGGCCAATCACTCGATGAGCTTCGCACTGATAGTGTTGCTCGCGGTCGCCTTTCTGCTTTCGTTTACAGCCGCCTATTTTGTGATACGCCGCATCAACCGGGCGCTCCGCAGCGTCGCCGCAATCCTTGACCAAGGTGCCGACCGGACCGCAGCGACGGCGGCGCAAGTTTCCGCGTCCAGCCAGTCGCTTGCCGAGGGCGCCAGCGAACAGGCAGCGTCGCTCGAAGAGACCAGCTCCTCGCTCGAGGAAATGTCTTCGATTGCCAAACTCAACGCTAAGAGCGCAACGGCGGCGAAAGAGCTTTCCAATCAAACACGTGCCGCAGCCGACACTGGCGTAGCAGACATGACC
>JAJFLS010000135.1 GCA_021772595.1 Opitutales bacterium | reverse complement strand
GGGGCGGGGGCGCCCCCCCGACCCTACAGAGAGTGTGCGAATCGTTGCGTGATTATCGAACATCCCCATCACGAAGCTTCGTCCAGGCGGTAGCCGACTCCCCGTACGGTTTTGATGATCGAGGGCTGGCCTTTTGTATCCAGTTTTTTGCGCAGGCGCATGATGAATATCTCGACGGTGCGTGTGTCGTACTCGTGTTCTCTTTCCCAGATGCGCTCGCAGATCTCGTCGCGGGAAAACGTGCGGCCGGGTTCTTGCATGAGTATTTGGAAAACCTCGAATTCCCGTGGCGAAAGATCGATCGCTTCGCCGGCTTTGGTGACCTTGCGCCGGTCGAGATCCATCACGATGTTTCCGATGTCGAGTACGGCGGCGTTTTTCATAGCTCCGCCGCGGCGTCCCAGCGCGTCCACTCGGGCGAGGAGTTCTTCCAGAGCGAAAGGCTTGGTTAAGTAGTCGTCGGCGCCCGCCTTTAGTCCGGCCACGCGATCCTGCACGTCACCGCGAGCGGTGAGCATGATGACGCGCGAGAGGACGCTTTTCTCTTTGATGCGACGCAGGACTTCGAAACCGTCGAATCCCGGCAGGTTCACATCCAGAACGATCAAGTCGTAGTGCTTTTCGACGGCGAGCTTCACTGCGGTTGGACCGTCCGCAGCGGTAGCGACTTCGTGATCCGACCGGCTCAAGGATCGCTCGATGTGCCTGACTAGGTCGGCTTGATCTTCGACGAGGAGAACTCTCATGGGGTTTAGTGTCCTAAAACTATGGAGAGACTCGCGCGGCTACGAAAGCGTTTAAACGATCGACGCGGAGATTTTCGTAACCGAATGGTTAGGGCGTTTGGATTAGGATTTTTCTGAATTCGAACGGGACGGCGCCCGTTCACTACCTTTGATCTTCCTTCAAATAGGTAGCGTTCGGGCGCCGCCCCGAAAGTTTTTCCAACTGTTCAACTGTCTCTTAGAAATTTCTCGAATTCGAATGAGAGAGGTCTGCGTTAGTGCTTCATGAATACTGATTAACGAGAATGACGATGGAAAATAAAGCTGAGATTGATTCGAAGGAAAAGTGTAGCGTGGGAGGGTGTGGCTCGCCTGGATTGTGTCCGGGGACGGCACTAATGATCGCTTTCTTGGTCGGAACGGGCCTGGTGGAGTTGACTGGCATCAAGTGGCTCTTGCCGGTTGTGACGATCGTTCTGGGCGGATTGCTGATCAGTGGCGTTTGGAAGCGGCTAATGCCGAAGAAGCAGAGCTGAGAAAAGCTAGTTTTCTGAGTCAGTCGAAGGTGTGAGCTTGCCCGAGAAATCGTAGCCGGTAAAAAACCATGGGTAGGCCCACGAGGCAATCAAAAGGTAGCTACGACTCAGCGCGGCGTGGTTTTCAGACGATTTCTGTTGAAATGACCCAAGCTATTTACCCGACGGAGAAAATGGGTCCAATGACGTGAGGATCTATGAGTCGTTATCGAGTCCAATCGCGGAGAATATATCACTGGATGAAGTCGGTTGCTTAGAGCCAGTCGGGTAGCCTTGTAGTGCAAAAACGTCGTCAAATCGAATGAGAGGCTAAATTAGTTATTTAGCTTGTCTACATTCGGGTAAGAGATACTACGTTTATGGGTTATGTTGTCGTATCTAAAATGGATAAATATACCTATTTAATTTAAAATGAACATGATCGGTTCACTGAGAAAAAGGCGTAGAAATGCAAGGGGCTCATCCTCGGATGCGACGCCTCGAGCTACTGTCATGCAGGAAGCGATTGATGCTCATGCTATTATTTCGGTCACGGACCGGAATGGAACGATAACGGAAGTTAACGACAATTTCTGTTTGGTGAGCGGGTATCGCAGGGACGAACTCGTTGGGGAAAACTATCGGACTCTAATATCTGCGGATCATCCAGCGAGTTTTTGGGAAAATTTGATCCGAAAAGCGGCGAACGAAGAAACGTGGAAGGGGCAGATCTGCAACAAGGACAAGAGCGGAAACCTCTATTGGGTGGACACTACGATTTTTCCATCGAGAAACAAGGCGGGCGAAGTCCATGAATTCGTAATTGTGCAGAGCGACATCACTGCGTTGAAGCGTAATGAGATACGATTGAGTCGCGCATCCGAGACTTTGGAGGAAATGAGCCAAGTGGCTCGCATCGGCGGATGGGAACTCGATTTGCCAACGCAAGTCCTGAAGTGGTCAGCAGTGACAAAAGAGATCCACGAGGTCGCGCAGGACTATGAGCCGGATTTGGAATCGGCCGTCGATTTCTACAAAGAGGGAGCAAGTCGCGACGCGATTAAGGCGATAGTCGAGATGAGCATAACGGACGGTTCCCGATGGGATGAAGAGCTGCAATTGGTTACTGCGAAAGGCCGGGAAATATGGGTGAGGGCCTTGGGCCAGGCGGAAATGGTAGAGAGAGAATGCGTCCGACTGTATGGGACATTTCAGGACATCGATCGGCAGAAGCGGAATCAGCAGGAGCTGGCGGAGCAAAATCGCTTTTTGAAGATAACGAAGGACAGGCTGGTGCTGGCGGCTCGGGCAGGCGGATTTGGTATTTGGGATTGGGATTTTTTGAATGATCGGCTGGAGTGGGATGAGCAGACTCTCGCCTTGTATTCGGTTTCTGCTAAAGAGTTTCAAAACAACTCGAACATCTGGTTCGATCGAATGCATCCGGATGATCGAGATCGCTGGAGGGCTGGAGTGGACGCTGCGTTTGCGGGCGAGAAGGAATTCGATTCGTCATTTCGTGTCGTTTGGCCGGATGGCTCTCTCCACTACATTCGCGTGTTAGCTCTTGTGGAGCGAGACGCAGCCTACGCTCCAGTTCGGATGATAGGCACGAGTTGGGAAGTAACTGAGGAAGTGGAGAAAAACGAAGCCCTCGTGAACTTGGCGGATCGAGCTCAGATGGCCAGCGCCGCGAAGAGCGAGTTTCTAGCGAACATGAGCCACGAGATTCGAACGCCGTTAAATGGTGTGATTGGCATGACTTCTCTATTGCTCGATTCGGAGCCGCTTACCGATGAGCAACTTGATTATGCGAAGACCGCATCTTCCTGCGGTGAGTCTCTCTTGGCTTTGGTGAACGATATTCTCGATCTGTCGAAAGTCGAGTCCGGCAGGTTGGACCTGGAGGCAATCGATTTCGATTTAAATGACATGATGGACGACTTCGCATCGGTGCTTTCGGTACCAGCGCGACAAAAGGGAATCAGCTTCAATTGCTCGATATCGCCGGATGTTCCGAATCATCTGCATGGCGACATGGGCCGTTTGCGTCAGGTCTTGGTGAACCTAGCGGGAAATGCGATCAAGTTTACTCACCAAGGAGAAGTGAATGTGAATTCGAGCTTGGAGTTGGCCAGCGATTCCGAGGTGGTAATTAGATTCGCGATAGAAGACACGGGGATTGGAATCGCGAAAGAAAAGCAGAGCTTTCTTTTTCATAAATTCACTCAGGCCGACACATCGACAACCCGAGAATTCGGGGGGACGGGTTTGGGTCTCGCGATATCAAAGCAGCTCGCCGAATTGATGGGAGGGGAGATCGGTGTGGAGAGCATTCGGGATGAGGGTTCGATATTCTGGTTCACGGTAAAGATGGGGCGGCAGGATCGAGCCGCGATCGATGAATCCGAAGTGGAGAGAGTCAAGAACGCTCGCGTATTGCTGGTGGTTGCAAACGATGAGGAGCGAGAGAGCTTGAGAGAGCAGCTCGAGCCGTGGGCCAGTAGCTTGAAGGTCGTTTCCGACGGATCATCCGCTTTGAGCCAGATTTACGCGGCGAAGGTTGCGGGGACTTGTTTCGATCTTGTGATCGTCGATATGATAATGCCAGGAATGGACGGGCACTCAGTGGTCAAAGTGATACGCGAAAACAAGAAACTCGCGTCGATGCGTCTGATGTTTCTCGTTCCCGTGGGGCATAAGGAGGAGATGCAGCGGGATGCGAACCTCGATGTTGAGTCATGCTTGATCAAGCCGGTCCGCGAATCGGATTTGTTCAAAGGTGTCGCTGCCGCTTTGGCGGATAGGAGGCCGAGCAGCTCTCTGTTGAAACGAGAGGCAAAGGCCCGTTTCTCGAAGCGGAAAGGTCGGATCTTGCTCGTCGAGGACCATGCGGTAAATCAGATGGTGACCAAGGAAATCTTAAAGAAGATCGGCCTCGAGGCTGACGTGGCCGCGAATGGTTCTGAAGCGGTTGAAGCCATGCAGTCACAAGCCTACGATCTTGTGCTGATGGATTTGCAGATGCCTGTAATGGATGGGTTTGAAGCTACTCGACGGATACGCGAAGATCGCGTATCGGCGACCCATCAAAACGTTCCGATAATCGCGATGACGGCCAAGGCTCAGGAAAAGGACAAGCGACAGTGCTTCGATGTCGGCATGAACGATTTCATTTCAAAGCCGATCTCACTAGTGAAGCTAGTGGATCTCCTGGATCAATGGATGCCCACTGAATTTGGAGGGGACTTTTAAGGAGCCAGTACGATAAGTCAGCGTAGGAGCGGGTTTACCCCGCGAGAGGTTTGGCTTGCAAAAATTTAGATAACAATCGCGGGATAAACCCGCTCCTACAATTAGGTAGCCGCGCAAATTTTAACTTATTGGGCACTCTCTAAGAGAGTGCCCAAATAGTCAGTTCAGCGAATCATTGGAACGGGACGGCGCCCGTTCACTACCTTCAAATAGGTAGCGTTCGGGCACCGCCCCGAATGTACTTCCACCCATCAAGCACTCTCTTCGATCTAGTCTGCAGATTGTTGAAAGGGCTTTTCCTTGGCGCTCGACGGGCTGTCGATCAATGACGACATTCTGATCGTCCGAGGGCTACCGGCCGCGGGAAGCTACGACGTTTACATGGATGGCGAATGGGTTTTGAAAACGAGTAGCGTCGAGCTTGAGAGAGGATTGAGACTTCAGGAAAATGAGAGAGCCCCCACCTTCAAGCAGTCGTTGGAACTGGCTCGCTTGAACGCCAAGAGAAACGATGAAGCGGTTCGTCCTTACCGGGATCTTCAAGGCAAAATGAAAGGCGCTCGTCGAAAGTACAAAGACAGTCCCAAGGAACTTGAGGATTTCCGAAATAGCATCGCTCCGGAACTCGTTAAGTTACTACGCTTGGCGGAGACCTATGAGAATGAGATTCACGAATTAGCCGTTCCCAAAGCGTACAAGTTGGAAGTGCGTTTGGCGGAATGAATTGAGAATAGGGAGGCTTTCCCAATGTTAACCAGGTTCTCGGTAATGTGTATTTCCGAGATGAGCTCGTGGATTATTAGGATTCGAGATTTCGTAAAAGCTACATTTCTTGCACATAAGTTTGCGTTAAGGTGTACAGGGCGAATTATCCACTAATATGAAGTGCTTAAAACCATTAATTCTTGCTTCGTTAGGGGCGTTTGCATTGGCGTCGCTTTGCCCGGCTGCGATCCTGAAGTTTGGAGGTCCCATTAATGGAGCCCAGGCGACGACTGACTCCTCCGCAATTGGCGCGTCTATCCTGATTTTGGAT
This sequence comes from Opitutales bacterium, assembly GCA_021772595.1. Classification (GTDB taxonomy): domain Bacteria; phylum Verrucomicrobiota; class Verrucomicrobiia; order Opitutales; family Opitutaceae; genus Pelagisphaera. The sequence goes on along the minus strand of JAJFLS010000135.1, from coordinate 6,601 downwards.
ACGGAAGTGAACACGTTCGATCTGTCAATCAACATCAGTGGACTTACGAATGACCTTACTTTGTCCCACATTCATGCGGCGCCAGCAGGATTAAATGGTCCGGTGATTGTCGATATCGGCGACATGAGTGTTTATGATGTAGTTGGCGATTTTTATCGCTACCAGGTAGAGGATGTTCCGTTTCCTCCTGAAGAACTGGTGAATCTTCTAGCCGACAATACGTATCTGAATTTCCATACGTCAGTGTTCGAGGCGGGTGAAGTTCGTGGCCAGCTCGTCCCCATGAGTATTGATAATGACGCGTTGGTGAACATGTCTACGCGTGGGATGCTCAATCCAGGAAACGGCAAGGCAGGGCTTTTGATTGGTGGTCTTGTTCTTCAAGAGCGAAAGACGATTCTGTTTAGGATGGTTGCGGATAGTCTGACTCGATTTGGAGTTCAGACAGGATTGAAGGATACTTCGTTCGAGATATTTAAATTGAATTCAGGCGAGCTTGCTACTGCGGAGCTGATCGGCGAAAACGACAATTGGAAGGAGGAGGGTCAGCGATTTCAGATTGCCTCGACCGGTTTCGCTCCTGGCTTTGACAACGAGTCCGCTCTTATCTTAACTTTGGATCCTGGTTCCTACACGCTTAACGCAGACTCTGAGCAAGGAGCGGGGATCGCTCTGGTCGAGACCTACGGTATCGAGCCGAAAAGTATTGGAGAATCGATTTCAGCAGCGGCTAACGGTAGCCTTAATCAGGCGTTTGCGATACTCAATGCGGTAGTAGCCGCGATAGGATTGAATGAACTGCTAGACGATCCCGGCCCTTTTACTCTTTTCGCTCCGACAGATGAAGCCTTTCTGTCTGCTTTCACTCAAGAGGAGCTAGACGAGCTCATGGCGGACGATGCGGATATGTCAGATGATCTGGATACGCTAACAGCAATCCTCATGTCGCATGTAGTCGGTGGAAGCATCCTGTCCACGGACTTGACGGATGGAGTGGCGATAATGGTCAGCGCCCTAAGCGGAAGCGAGTTGAGCGTTCTACTCAGCGGTGAGGTAGTGACGGTCAAGAACGCGACGGTAATCGAAGGAGACCTCGATTCGACGAATGGCGTGATTCACGTAATCGACGCGATTATCGAATAGCAAGAAGGTAAGATTGAATAGTGAACCCTGCGAAATCACGATTTCAAAGCTCACTTCTTGATATCTTCGAGCGCCTGAAACTCGTCGCGCCATTGCTGGACGGGCTCGATTGAGACGTCGGCTGAAAGGCAGCCTTCGCGATCGCCGGCGTTGGCAAGTTCGATTCCGTGTTGGTCGATGATCATCGAGAGGCCAGGGTATTCGAACTTTGGATCTTTTCCGACGCGATTGACTCCCATGACGATCGCCTGGTTTTCGATGGCTCGCGCGGAGAGCAAGGTGGTCCAGTGGTGGGCACGCGTGTCGGGCCAGTTCGCGATGACGGGAAAGAGATTAGCGCCTGCTTTCACGCCTCGTCGAAAGAGTTCGGGAAATCGCAAGTCGTAGCAGATAACTGGGCACACTCGGAAGCCCTGCCAATCGAAGACGAGGATGTCTTCTCCGGCGTCGTAGCTGTCCGATTCGCCTGTGTAGCTGAAGCAGTAGTTCTTTTGGTAGCGTCCGACGCGTTGTCCGTCGGGTCCGAATACGACGAGTTCGTTGCGGCCTTGGCCGTTGCCTTGTTTGAAGACCAATCCGCCCAGAGTCCAGCTTTGGTACTGCTTGGCCAAGTCGGAGAGAAACTCTTCGGTTTCAGACGGATCCGCTTCGGCGATGCGATCGACGTTCATGCTGAAGCCGCTCGCGAACATTTCAGGGAGCGCGATGAGCGCGCCGGGCTGGATTGTTTCCGTTTCGAGCAGCGCGCGAATTTTATTGAAGTTGAGTTGCCGGTTCTCCCATTGGATATCGAGCTGGCAAGCGATTATTTGCATAGCGTTGTGGGCTTGGGGGGTTGTCTAATAAATGCCATAAAAGCTCGGGACGGCGCCCGAGCGCTACCTTTTTCTCGAGCGAAGCTCGAGCATTAGGTAGTCTCCGGGCGCCGTCCCGGATTAAAAATGCGGTAGGTTGTCTTTATTAGACGCTTTCTGAGCTACAATAGCGCGAGTTGCTGATTTAGGTCTGTCAGCAGTTCGTGGCGTGTGACGACCGCTTTGGCGATTCGTTGGAAGTCTGCCTCCACTTTCACTAGGACGGTCTCTTTTTTGTTCACGACGACTACGAATGCTTCATTGATCGTTCCATTCAGATCTTGAGGTACGAATAGGGTTACGAGCTCATTGTCCTCTCGCGCTTTTACAGCCAGCTGAAACCCGCGTTCATTCATCGTTGCTTCGAGATCTTGGTAGAGCTTGCTGAAATCATTATTCGACGGGCGATTCGATTTATATACTCCGAGCTCTACTCTATCTAAATGATCAATATAGCTGCGGGCCTCCTCGATCTCAGGCTTATCGATGAATCGTGCCAATTTTTCTACTAGAAAAAACGAGAATCCTCCGAGTTTGAGTTCGATAGTCGTATCCAGATCATCGTTATAGGAAAAGATTTCCGACTTGATCTTTTGGAAATGAGAGTTGGGGCGAACGCTAGCTAAAGTAAGCAAAGCGAGTACGAGAAGCGCTCCTGCGAAGCATAGAATCGTTTTCATATCAACTTTCCTCTACTCTCTTTTCGAGTTTGTGGAGCTTTTTCAATGCGGGAATATTGAGGTGCGATCCCAGCTCGGCGATGTCGTCGAGCGCGATGTCGCCTACGATGTTTACGAAGACGGCCTCGTCGTTTTCTGCCACACTAATCACTATCCCCGAAATCACGTCGTCGTTAGTCATTCTCGTGAAGATTCCGACGTTCGATTTTTCGTCGTTCACTTTAACCAATTGCTCCCAGTCTTGGCTGGTAAGCATTTCGGATATTTCCTGAACGCTTTGGGCAAAGCTGTCTCGGTTATCATCATTCACGCTGTAGACTCGAACGCGCACTTGTTGGATCGCGCTAATGAGTTGCGCGGCTTCGGGCGATTCCTCGCGAACGAGCGTCGCCGCCATTCTCAATAGAGGAGATCTGAGATTAACTTCAACCTTGGAGTCCTCGGTTATGAGTTTCAAAAAGCTGGAGAAATCAAGATAGCCGGGATCTGATTCTATATCGTTTTGAGCGATTGCGTTGAGAGAGCCTAGAAGAGCTGCGATTGTAAGTATGCTGAATATTTTTTTCATTGTATTTGTTTTAAGTGTTTAAAATTCTTGCGATAACTTTCATACACACAGCTTGAGTCGAAAGTTGCAGAAGAATTTGAGCCCTTGCCGAAACGCGTGATATTTCTCGTTCCTCCAGTTTCTGAAGCGTTTAGAGAGTGTCCAATTAGTATGCGGAATGGTAGGGTACGATCCCGTTGAGCGGATGCGCGTCAACTTGAGTCCAAAAAGTTGGATCCATTGCAGAATCCACGCCGAAGTCTCGGCGTAGCTACGGCGCAGCGCGGCGTGGTTCTCAGACGATTTCAGCTTAGGTTGACGCCTATGCGCTAAGCGTCGTCGATCCCTATCTTTTCCCGCCCAGATCGGTGCGTTCTAGCCATTCGGCGTGGCGCTTTTCTAAAGTGGCGACTTTCTCGGGCATTTCCCCGGCGAGGTCGTTTAGCTCGGTGGGGTCTTCGGAGAGATTGTAGAGCTCCCAAGGCTTTTGGTTTTCGGTTACGAGTTTCCAATCGCCGATTCGTGCGGCTTTACCTTTGCTGTGAGCCCAGAAGAGCGCCTCGTGGGGCTGTCGCTTTTCTGGTTCGCCCTTCAGGACAGAGAGAAAGGAGCGGCCTTCGATAGGCAGGGGCTTCTGCTTGATAGCGTCGGCTCCGGCGGTTTCGACGAGAGTAGGCATCATATCGATGACGTGGCAGACTTCGCGGGTGAGGCCGCCTGAGAGGCTGCGATCAAGTCCTTCGGGCCAGGAAACGATGAGAGGCGATCGGGTGCCGCCTTCGTGATCGTGTTGCTTGTAGAGGCGGAATGGCGTGTTTGAAGCGTTCGCCCAGCCGTAGCCGTACGATTGCCAACTGCTTTGCGGGCCCGGCATGATATGAGGCAGGTTGCCGGGCTCGATCGGCGTATTCTTGCCGTCGGTAGTGAAGGGCTTTGTCCAGGAACCTGTGCGTGTAGGCGTGTATTCGACGTGGCAGCCTCCATTGTCCTGCTGGTAGATGAAGAGGGTGTTGTCGAGTTCGCCGGTATTTTCGAGGTGTTCGATGATGCGTCCGATGTTACGGTCCATGCAGGTGATTTGAGCGGCGTAGACTTCCATACGGCGTTCCTGCCATTTCGGGTGCTCCTCATCCTCCCATGCGGGCACGTCCGGATTGCGAGGCGAAAGTTTCCAATTGGGCTCGATGATACCGAGCGTTTTCATTTGCGCGTAGCGTTGGTCGCGGAGTTCGTCCCAGCCTTTGGAGTAACGGCCCTTATAGTGCTCGACGTCTTCCGGTTTGGCGTGGAGCGGCCAATGGGCGGCGTTGTAGGCGACGTATAGGAAAAATGGATTCGAGGCAGAAGCGGAGTTTGGACTGTTGCCGTTTCGGTCTTGGAGGAATTTCAGAGCGTAGTCGGTTATGGAGTCGGTGTAGTAGAAATCTGGATTCCCTTTCCATTCGTGCTCCATGCTCTTTCCGTTCAGATTGAGATCTACCGGAGCGAAAAAGTCGGAAGTCCCCCAGTAGGTGCTGTACGAGCGATTGAATCCTCGCTTGTGCGGGGCGCTGGGACCATTGGGCTTTCCGGGGTCGGACAGATGCCACTTTCCGGACATGTAGGTCGAGTAGCCGGCGGCTTTCAGCGCTTCGGGAAGTGTGGTCAAGTCCGGGTGGAAGCCACCACCGGCCGAACCATCTGCGAGCGCGCTCTTTGGGTAAAGGCCGGTCAGGAGGCTAGCGCGCGTGGGCCAGCACATGTTGTGAACGTAGTAGTTCGTGAAGCGAAGGCCGTTCGCCGCGAGCTGGTCGAGATTGGGCGTCTCGATTTCTCCGCCATAGCAGCCGAGATCGGAGAAGCCCATGTCGTCGGCGATGACGAGCACGATGTTTGGTTTGCTCTGAGCAGGCGACGTCGTGAGGCAAAGAAGGCAGGTTAAAGACAGGAGCAAAATCTTCATGGTTCGCGAATGATCAGAATTTCGAGGCTGTGTTGTCAATGGCCATCGGATCAAGGATCGCTATCGGTGATAGGTTTCTAATTGTCTCTGATCGCGTGGTCTTGCCATGAACCAATGATATCGTTTCACGCGAAGCCGCAAAGACGCGAAGGAAGAGAATTGTAAAGGATTAAGATCCTGATCCTCGCCAAGATTCCCGAGTCTAATTTTCTTCGCGTCTTAGCGACTTCGCGTGCGCTCCTTTTTCGGCTCCTTGTTCGAATATAGGCTGGCGATATCGTGCTTCAAAATTGCAGCCCTCGTTTGCAAATCGAAATTATCAGTATAGGGTGGGCGGACAAAACCGATTACTTTCTTATGCCGATTTATCTTCAATACTATTTCTGGCTCGTTTTCATCTCTTTGGGCTGTCTTCTCCTGGAACGCTTAAAGCCTTGGAGACCCAAGCAAGAGGTGATTCGGAAGGGCTTCGTGCAAGATCTATTCTGGCTAGTGTTTAATCAGCAGTACGTCGGCTGGATGCTAGCGCTGGGGGTGGTTAAACTCGTATCGTTGTTCGACGACAGTCTCGTTGGTATTGGCTTGCCAGCGATAAGCGAGTTCCAACTGATAGCAGATTGGCCATTGTACTGGCAGTTTCTTCTAGCGTTCGTGTTGAAAGATTTCATTGAGTGGAACGTCCATCGGCTTCTGCACACTGTCCCCTGGATGTGGGAGTTCCATAAACTGCATCACAGTATTGAAGATATGGATTGGCTAGGCGCGTTTCGCAGCCACTGGGGAGAGCATGTCATTCATAGAATGGTAAGCTTTATTCCGCTCGTGATTCTGGGAACAAACAGCGTGGCTTTGTTTGTAATCGCTGTAGCAGGTACATTGATACAAGAAATCAGTCACGCGAATTTGCGACAGGACTGGGGCGTTTTTAGATATGTGATAAATTCTCCTCGATTTCACTCATGGCATCATGATGTAAAGATGTATGGAAAAGGTGGGCAGAATTTCGCTGTAAATTTAGCAATTTGGGATTGGCTGTTCGGAACCGCCTACTGGCCGGAAGATGCTGAACAACCCAAGAGATTTGGTTTTTCGGGAATGAAACGCTATCCAGAGAATTTAATTGGCCGCTTGCTTCATCCTTTCATTAAATTCAAGAAATAGGATTTCCTATTGGAATCATTCGGAATGTCGCAGGTCCCGCATTTGCGCATAGGCGTTGAATTAATTCTAAACAATTGGCTCCATTGCAGATTTCACACCGAAGTCTCGGCGTAGCTACGACGCAGCGCGGCGTGGTCTTCAGACGATTTCAGTTAAGGTGACGCGAATGCGCAATTGCGGGACTACGTCGCTGAGAACACCTGCAATGTTCAATAATGCGTGCCGGTCATGCTGTCCGCTAGTGCCAAAAAAACCGCGCATCTCGAGATGCGCG
>JAJFLS010000134.1 GCA_021772595.1 Opitutales bacterium | reverse complement strand
GCTGAGGCCGAGGAGGATTGTTAGGATTCCTTGGCCGGGAATGAAGAGCATGACGAAGCCGGATAGGAGGAAGATAACGCCGATCGCGTTTTTCAAGCAGCGCCCAAGCATGTGGAGTGGGCTCAGTTCACGCAGCGGTTTGATGGTTCGAACGAAGTAGTCGCTGGGCAAGTAGGCGATGATCATTGGGATGACTATGACGGATCCTAGAAACATAACGACGCTGGCGATTCCCAGTCCGATTAGTAGCGGTTCAAAATTCTCAAGTACGGTAGGCACGATGTTTGTTAGACTGTCGGAAGAGGTGTTTGTCTGCTAGTTTTTTCGGATTCATCATGCAGTCGCATAGCGACATCATGTAGCGGCGGAGCCGGGTATCCTGTTAATCAACTACTTATTTGTTTTAAGCAGGATACGCGACTTCGCCGCTACATGATGGCTTCCGTCTACGCTCTTCGAGTTCCGCCTTGCGGGTCGCCAGCATGATGAGAGAATGATGGTAGGGCTGGTCCCGCTGAGCGCATAGGCGTCAACTTATCGTTTATCCCATGTGTAGGAGCCTGCTTGCAGGCGATTTTCGTCGTCCATTGCCCAGGGATGAATCGCCTGCAAGCAGGCTCCTACACTCGGCGAGTCCTCGATTCCCACTTAAGTTGACGCCTATGCACAGAGCGGGATCAGCTGATAATGGAGACGAGTTGCGGCTGCTTAGGGATAAGCAGCCCTACCTTTGGGTTGTCGGTAATGGGCTACTCCCGTTCCCATTTGATGGCCCAGGGGTCTTTGGTGTTAGTTTGGAAGGCTCGGAGCTTGGCGATCATTTCGTCGCGGATCTGTTTGTATTTAGGATTGTCTGACAAATTGATGGTTTCGTGGGGGTCGGCTTTCAGGTTGTAAAGCTCGATTCGGGGATGATGGAGGAGGGCTTCGGGGGTGCGTTTGCCGTAGAGCTCGAGTCCTTGCTTTTGCATTGAGACCCAGGTTGGGGACTGAAGTAGGTCTTTGGCGAGAGGGAACTCGAGGTCGCTCGCGACGTTGAAGATGAGTTTGTACTGGCGGTTTTTCAGGACACGCATGGGGTAGTACATCGTGACTTCGTGAAAGGAGTGCGAGGCGTAGATTTCGTCCCAGCCTTTCAGGTTTCCGCTAACACCTTTTCGGAAGGAACGTCCGTGTGTTTCGATGCTGGATACATCGACTCCGGCGTAATCGAGAATCGTCGGAGCTAGATCGACCCAGGATATCATGGCGTCTTGGGTTCGTCCGGTTTTGGATTGGCCCGGTTCACGGACGATGCAGGGGAGCTTCATGCCGGGTTCGTAGAGAGTGGTCTTCGCGCCGGCGAAGGCTATGCCGTTGTCGGAAATGTAGATGATGAGCGTGTTGTCGTATTTGTTGGCCGCTTTGAGGATCGAGATGAGGTGGCCGATGCCTTCGTCGAGACGCGAAACAGATTGGTAGTATTCGGCGATTTCGGCTCGACAGGCTTTGGTGTCCGGGAGAAAGGGAGGGACGATGACTTCGTCAGGCTTGTAGGTGACGGGGTGGATACCGGGATAGCCTTCGTCTTGGTTGCCGAAGCGGTTGGGCTCGGGATAGGTGTCGAAGGTGGGGAGCCCGTTGGGAAGGAAGGCGTTGGAGCGGTGCGGATCGTCGGTCGCGTAGTAGAGGAAGAAGGGTTTCGAGTCATCGCTTTCGATAATCGGTCGAGATTGCTCGGCCATTTCGTAGGGGCTGCGGCCGATGGTCTTCGGATCGTTGGCGGCGCCGGCGGAGAGCACGGTGTCGAATGCGTAAATCGATTCGGGGGCGATGTGGAACTTGCCGATGCGGGCGGTGCGGTATCCGTTTTCCGAGAGCGCGACAGGGAGGCTCTTGGTGTCGTCGAACGATTGGTAGTGGTGGAAAGTGTGCTGGAGCCCGTACATGCCGTTTCGATGATTGTGTAGACCGCTCAAGATGACGGAGCGACTTGGGCTGCAGCTTGCGGTGGTACAGTTGGCGTCGCTGAAACGGGTGCCGTCCGCTGCGAGCGCGTCGAGAGCAGGGGTTTGGATGACTGGATTGCCGTAGCAGCCGAGCGCGTCGGTGCCGTGATCGTCGGAAACGATCAGGACGATATTCGGTGACTCGGCGGTCAGGGTCAGGGCGAGCGCGACGGTGGCGAGGATGCCGGTAATGAGTTTGATAGAGTTGTGAAGGTTCATGCGTTTGGAGTGTGGTTGTAGAAGCACGCTTGCAAGCGATGCGTTTTGTGGTCACGGTATTGTCAGCAAGGGTTATCGCTTGCAAGCCCCGACAGGTCGGGGTCAATGACAAGCTCCTACATTTCGATGAAACATCGCGTCTCTACCCCAAAATCTATGTCGGCGGCTGTCGCTTTCGTTTTGCTATTCAGTTTGGCGTCGCTCGCTCAGTCGGCGGATCGGCCTAATTTCGTGATCATTTTTATCGACGACATGGGCTACGGGGATCTGGGGTGTTTCGGGTCGGAGACGATTCGGACGCCGCGTATCGACGAGTTGGCGACGGAGGGTACGCGCTTCACGAATTTCTATGCTCAGACGGTTTGTGGTCCTTCGCGGTCGGCCCTTCTCACGGGTCGCTATCCTGTGCGGAGTCTCGGCTGGAGTATGCCGGAGAGCGAGATCACGTTCGCGGAGCGGCTTCAGTCGGTCGGCTACGCGACGGGGTGCATCGGGAAGTGGGACGTGTCCAACCGGAAAGCCATTATCGAGCGCATGCCGAATAATCAGGGCTTCGATTATTACTGGGGCACGCTCGGCGCTAACGATGGCGGAAAGGTGAGTTTTCACGAGAACAACGATTCGATCGGCGGGACCGATGAGATGGAGAGTTTGACGAAGCGCTACACGGACAAGGGAATCGAGTTTCTCGAAGATCACAAGGACGAGCCCTTTCTCCTGTATCTGGCGCATACGATGGTGCATTCGGTCATCGACGCGTCGCCGGAATTTAAGGGAAAGTCGAAGGGCGGGCTTTATGGAGATACGGTCGAGGAGATCGACTATCACACAGGCCGCTTGCTGGATGCGATCGATGAGCTCGGTCTGCGCGACGATACGTTGGTCGTCTTCACTTCGGATAACGGGCCTTGGAGCAATTTTCCTGAGTCGCTGGGTCCGAAGCACGATGGGGCGATCGCTTGGGGAGAGTCGGGTCCGCTGCGCGGGGCGAAAGGATCGAGCTACGAAGGCGGGGTGCGGGTGCCTTGTTTGGTTCGCTGGCCGGGAGAGACTCCGGCGGGAAGCGTGAGCGATGCGCTGTTCTCGACTTTGGATTTCATGCCGACCTTCGCAGCGCTGGCTGGGTTTGAGCTGCCGCAGGACCGCGCGATTGATGGCGTGGTGCAGACTGAGCTTTTGAGAGGCAAGAGCGAGCTGGGAGCTCGGGATCATTTCTATTATTACATTCGTGCCGAGTTGCAGGGTGTTCGGCGAAAAAACTGGAAGCTTGTGCTTCCGAATCGCCAGATGTTCTACGGGTACGTGAAGGATCGCGGGTCGCAGGAAGTCGAGCTGTATGATTTATCCAAGGACATTGGCGAGGCGCGAAATGTGGCGAGCGCGCATCCGGAAATCGTGGGGAAGCTGTTGGAGTTGGCGCGTCGGGCGCCGCGTGCGGAAAATCCGGCGGCTTTGGGGAATATACGTTTGCCGACGACGAAATCAGAGTAGGGGTGGGAGCGTTGTTTGTCCGGGACGGCGCCCGGACGCTACCCAGTGCTCGAGCGAAGCTCGAGAAAAGGTAGGGACCGACTGCCAGGCGGTCCGTCGTTGCCTAATCCAGAAACAAACCGACGCGGATGCCTGGCAGTCAGTCCCTACCCATCACGGCAGGTTGCGGGATTTTTGTTCTTCGGTGGGGAGGGGGCAGGATTCTTTGGCGATGAGTTTTCTGCGGCGTCGGGCGATGGAGTCGTAGAGCGAGTCGCGTAGGGATTCGGGGAGGATCTTGGCGGCGGCGGCGGTTTTCCAGAATCCGCCGACGGTGGCGAGGATCTCGATGACGGCGGTGGATTTCGTGAAGAGGCGTTCTTGGGGATCTAGGTAGACGAGCGTCTTCAGGTTTTCCTCGGTTCGCAATTCGGGCGGTAGGAGGGCTTTCGCGGTTTCTCCTTGGAGCGGGGCGTAGCGGATCTTTTTGGCGGAATCGATTCGCATGATCCAACGAACGGTGGTGTCGCAGAATCCGCAGTTTCCGTCGTAGAAAACTATGTTGCTGGTTTGGGGCATGCTAGTGTGGGCCACCGCTACGAAATATTTTTGCCCGCAGATTGTCCAGATTAACGCAGATAGAGTATTTGTTTTTCGCCCACGAAGTTCACGGAAAACACGAAGAAGAATTTAATGGCCGCAAAAAGGCGCAAGAGGGTCAAAAACCGTATCTTGAAACTTCAGTTTTTGTGCCTCTCGGGTTTGATACGCAATCGGCGATCGCGTCTACAGGGAGGCGAGGAATTCTATGATTTGGGCGATTTTTTTCGGGCGGGTTTCTTCTTTTTTGGGATTGGCTCGATGTCCATGTAGGTTTTCTTCTGCATGTTTTCTTCGTACATTTCTAGGAAGCGGACGCCTTCTCTGGGTTTCACGAGATCCGCTTTGGTGGCTTGGTCGACTTGCTTCTTCATCATGCGGGTGAGCATGCCGGACTTGAATTGCACGCCTTCGAGGACGTCTTTCACGCGGTCGCCTCGGATGATGTCTTCGATGTAGAAACCGTCATCCTCGTCGTCTTCGAGGAAAACGTGAACTTCGTTCACGCGGCCGAAGAGATTGTGGTTGTCGCCCATGATGTCCTGGTAGGCGCCGACTAGGAAGATGCCGAGGTAGTAGGGCTCGTTCTTCTTGAGCGCGTGGACGGGGAGGTAGTCCTTTTCGTCTTCGAGGTCGATGAACTTGGAGATCTTGCCGTCGCTGTCGCAGGTGATGTCGACGAGGATGGCGTTTACGGAGGGGCGTTCTTTGAGCCGGGCCAGCGGGACGATCGGGAAAAGCTGGTCGAGTGCCCAATGATCGAGGAGCGACTGGAACACGGAGAAATTGCAGATATACTGGTCGGCCAGCATGAGCTGGAGGGCGGCAAGTTCTTCGGGCTCGTAGCCGGCTTTGCGGGTCTGGTCGATTTTCTGGCAGATTTGCCAGAAGAGCGATTCGGCTTGGGCGCGGCCTTTGAGATCGAGGTAGCCGAGATTGAAGAGCGAGTAGGCTTCGTTCTTCTTTTGCAAGGCGTCGTGGAATTTCTCGAGCCGCCCGTAGCGGACGTAGCCGGTGGTCATCTCGAAAAGATCCTGCACGACTTGATCGTTAATGTCCTCCCTGCGGACTTTGAGCAGACTGTCCCGCTTCGAGATTCGGTCGACGACCTGAGTGACGAGCAAGCTGTGAGGCGCGGTGATCGCGCGGCCGCTTTCCGAGACGATGTCGGGGCAATCGACCTCGCTCGCTTCGCAGATTTGCTTGATGTTGAAGACGACGTCGCGGGTGTACTCTTCGAGGCTGTAGTTGGTGGAGCTTTCCCAATTCGAGCGAGAGCCGTCGTAGTCGATTCCCAGTCCGCCGCCCACGTCGATGTAGCCCATCGGAAAGCCGAGTTTCTTGAGCTGGCAGTAGTAGCGGGTGGCTTCGATGACGGCGTTCTTGAGCGTGAGGATGTTGGGGACTTGCGAGCCGATGTGAAAGTGGAGCAAACGCAGCGAGTCCTTCAGGCCGGCCGCTTCCAGAAGCGAGCAGGCCTCGATCATTTCGGTGGTTGTGAGGCCGAATTTAGCGTTGTCGCCGGTCGAGAGCGCCCATTTGCCTTCGCCGCGGGCGTAGAGTTTCGAGCGAAATCCGATGAGGGGATCGACCTTCAGCTCTTTCGCGATCTCGATGATCGATGCGACTTCCGAGAGCTGCTCGGCGACGATGACAACTTGTTTCCCGATTTTCCGGCCGTACAAGGCGAGGCGGATGTAGTCGTCGTCCTTGTAGCCATTGCAGATGAGAAGGGCGTCG
>JAJFLS010000133.1 GCA_021772595.1 Opitutales bacterium | reverse complement strand
TTTCATTGCGTCGTTTCGATCATGAATCGAGTTTGATTCTCTTCGATACGCTGGCCAAGGGGTCTGTCAGAATTGCTCTCTACTTTCACGTCGTAGTTATTGAAGAGAATTCGAGGGTTTTCAAGAATGCAAAGGGCCGGAAGGCAAAATGAGTGGCCCAGCTGATCCTCTCGGCCGACGGCATGCCCGACAGTATGGGAATGGAACTTCTTCCACCGAGGAAAACCAAAGTAAGCCAGTTCTTGATCTGTGATTAACCCAAAAAAGTGTATTCAGGTTTAAATGATGAATTTGGGTATTCTGTACTCAAGGGCTGAGTTTTTTGGCTTTCCCCACTTCTTCATGCTCTAGGAGGAACGCGCGACGACGCTCGAAGAAACCTCGCAGACTGCGCTCTTCGACTCCTTGGCCACCGTCGATTCCGGAATAGAATGCCTCCGTTGTATCCAGTTTTCGGGTATCGGATTTCATGTCTTCCTCGATCAGGGCCGAGTACCTATGTCCCCGGATTGGACCAACTCCCATGTCATCTTTTGACCACCCCGTGAATGATAAGCTACTGAGGATTGTAATCTCTTTGTTGTTAGATCCGAAGACTGAGGCAGGGATGCCGAGGATACCTTGGCTTAGCAAGTCTTTCCAATTCATTTCCATGGGGAAGAAGTATGATGGATCCTCTATGTTAATGGCCTTTGGAATTGTATTCGGTAGTTTTGAAAACATAGCGCTACGTGCTTCTATGAGTTTGCTGGAAATGATTGATGGAAGGGCGGCGTGTGCGGAAAGGAAATGCCGTGCTGTGAATAAATTGGATTGCGACGGCGGATATGCTCGAAAGATGGGTTGCCATTCTGCGGCGTCTTGTTTGGGGACGAGAGCGATGCCGAAGAGGCGCGGGTGGAGCCATGCTTTGGTAAGCGAATGTAGGAGGAATCGGAGGATTCATGTCTTTTATTTCAAGCTACGACTGTCGTTGCCGCTGAACGACAATCATAGACTATTGGCTTAGTCTAGTCGGTATCAAGTGTCGGTCTACGTTCCGGTTGGATATCTAAAGTTGAGGCTGGATATGGAGCCTTTGAATCGGTTGGGCGCGGTGTATTCCCCGATTGCGTTTCCCGTATCCGCTCCGATTTGAATGGTATCGGAGGGTTCGATCGGAATTATTTCCGTCTTCGTTTTACCAACGAGCTTCTTGTTGATTTTGAAGAGCAGATCGCCGCTGGCATTCCATTTCATTTCAACCGCAACAGGTCCGCTGAGCGCTTCATCGGCTTCAATGATATTGCGTTGACCTTTGACGCAGGTGGCGAGAGCCAGTCTACCGTTTTTAAGGTAAATACTGTATCCGTTATTCCGATCGCCGTGGGCGAAAATAACGCCGTTGTCCGATTTCGCGTCAATGGCTCCTGTGAACTGAAGCGTACGTCCATGGGCGATGTTGGGCGCTCGATAGGCAGGCAAGTCCAGCCAGGATTTTCCATTGAATTGCAGTGCGTCTTTATCGCCTTTTACACCGTGGTTATCGAAACGCAAAAGCTGATTTGTTGCCCATACCGCCATCGTTGGGCCGGGTTCGGCAAGCGGGGCGTTCGCGTTGTAATCGAATCCCACATCGTCCGTCCATTGGGCAAGCTCTTCGGCCATGGCGGCGGCTCGTTCAGGTTCGTTTGCGAGTAGGTTGTTCGTTTCTCCTTCGTCTGTCTCAAGGTCGTAGAGCTGAGCTTCGCTTCCATCCGGATTGACTAGGAACTTCCAGCGGCCTTCTCGCATAGAAAAAGTCGGACTTTGAAAATCGGGTTTGCCGCCTTTCAAAATTGCATGGGGGTGACCATATTGCCAAAAAACGGGTTTCGTGCGAGCCGATGGCTTTCCTAGGAGAACATCGCTCCGATCGAGGCCGTCCAAGTTCTGTTCGGTAGGAACGCCTGCGAAATGACAAAGGGTAGGGGACATATCGATGGCGCTGACAATGCTTTCATTGTCCTCCGCCCCCTCGGGTATGGTCCCTTTCCAACGGGCGATAAACGGCATCCGGACGCCGCCTTCGAATAGCGACCATTTTCTTCCATGGTAAGGTCCGGTAAAACCGGCGGGCCAACTTCCGTCCAAGTATTTTTTCGGCCAGTCCGTAGGACCGTTGTCGCTAGTGAATACGATAAGCGTCTTTTTTCCTAGTCCTAGCTTGTCGATTTCATTGACGATGCGACCGATCTGACGATCAAGTTCTTCTAAAACAGCCAGAAAGTCCTTTTCCGGTTGAAAGTCGGATACGGATGCATATTTATCTGCGCTTCCTGGTAACGGTTCATGCTTGTCGTGAACATCGTTCGGAAAAAGCCGCACGTAGAACGGCTCGTCTTGATGACGCTTGATGAAGTCGATCGCCCGATCCGTTTGAATTTGAATACGCTCCCAGCGAGTGCACTGAATGATTTCTCCCTGGCCCAGTTGGCGGGCTTTTTCCACACCGTTCGGATTAGAGATAAGGCGATCGCCAAGTCCTTCGAAAGACACCAGTGATTCGTCGAAACCGTACGCTTGCGGTAGCGGAGCATCGTCTACATCGCGTCCGCCACCCATGTGCCATTTTCCGAAATGGGCAGTCGCGTAGCCTGCCGCTTTGAGCTTCTTGGCTGTAGTAGGAGCTGATGGATCCAAAAAGTTCGCCATACCGCGATTCGCATTGCCGGCCCGTGTATTCAAATAGGAATGAATTTTCCAACGTCCCTGGTACTGACCGGTCGTTAGGGCAACACGCGATGCCGAGCAGATTGGAGAATTCACGTAGAAATTCGTAAGCTTGATCCCTTCCGCAGCCAGGCGATCGATGTGTGGCGTTTTCATCAGGGGATTTCCAAAGCAACTCGGATCGGCGAATCCCATGTCGTCAATGAAGATGAACAGAATATTCGGCTTATCCTCAGAGGCATTTGCATGTGCAAGAGAGAGAATGCATACATGAAGCAAAAGGAGATATAAAGTGTTGATTTTCATAGCTAATTTTTCATTTAAATTTAAGCGTCGGCCCAACTGGTAAACGATACTGGTGAAACGTCTCCGACATGTCTGCAAAACCAGGTATCGCGCCACGCCGGTTTATATCTCCGTCTCGAACGAGAACCGCTCGAAGAACGCTTATCGATCCCGACACTAAAGGCGACAAACCATCAAAGCTTACGGGATCATGAAAAGAATCTCCGTCACCAGATTTTGTAGACAAGGTTAGCAAGTATTTCATTTCCTTTTTCAGAGTCACGGAACTGTCCAGCGCAGCGTAACGAAATTCCCCTTCAAGATCGCCAGCGCTTTTCGGTGAAAGATCGATACGCGCGATTGCGCTTGCTTTACCCGATTCATCTAACTCGTAAAGCGTGATGGCATGAGGCGATGCGATCCCGGTTTTCTTACCGCCACCCAGGGAAGGACGGTCGCGATCCTGTTCGGTAGGCACGTTGCGCGGGGGGCGGATGCCGGCATCTTTGAGGTGATCGTCCCACATTCCGAGGTGAGTGGCCTCACGACTTTCGTTCATTCGAAATTCAAATCCGATCGCTCCATCGATGTCATTGCGTAGATTATGCCATCCATCGTCGAGAATCAGCTTCTGGTTGTTATCAAGATTAAGGTTGCGGGCGTATCCTCGGTTGTGGATCTCAAGCAATCGCTCTCCCATTTCGATTGCTTTGCTACTTGGTGGGCCGGACATGAAATCGCCATTCTCATACGGATTTTCATTCAAGTCATAGAATATCGCGTAATCGAGCCCGCCTCGGCTGCCGCCTTTCATGGAAGGCTTCGCTAGGCCGCCGTTAATCAAGAGTTTCTTCGAGCCTTCCCGAATCGCTAGGACGTCATTTAAATACGGCGCCCCAAGATTACAGAAAAAGACCCGCGATCGCAAGTCCACACCTGGCGCTTGACCCGTCCAATAATCAAGCGAATCGTGACTGTCGTGCGCTTCGTCGGGATTCAACGTGTGACCAACTAGGTTTGCCAGCGTCGCGTAAAGATCGGTATGCGAAAAGACATTACGATTGATCCCGGATTCAAGGCGACCTTTCCAGTAGACCAGAAAGGGAATGCGATGACCGCCTTCCCAGATCTTGGCCTTCTTGCCGCGCAATCCTCCGCTTTCCTGAACTCTTACATTGTTTTTTACTGCGCTTAGATTCGGGCCATTGTCGCTCGTGAAAATGATTAGAGTGTTCTCGATCAGTTTATGTCCGGGCCAGCGCGGGTCGTTTGCGTTTTCCAGCTTTGCGATCAGCTTTCCCCATACGACATCGTTTTCGAGCACCATATCTGCCCGTTCATCTGCTCGACTGTCGTCTGTGTAGCGACTTGCGCCTTTGATCTTCACGCCCGCCACTTCGTCTGGCACTGCAAAATGTCCTTCGGAATTTCGCTGATTGTGATTCGCATTGGGAACGTAATAGAGGAAAAAAGGTTCGTCCCCATTTGCGGATTGTCGATCGATGAAGCGCTCCGCCTCTTCCAGGTAAAGCGGCCCAAGCTTTTTCAGATCCCATTCCGGTGCGGCTAGGATTTTTCCTTCACGTTTATTCATTCCGATGAGCTTCATCTTGCTGCGGTCGGTGAAAGAGTGGCCGTCGTTGACGATCATCACGCGCGGTTCGTTATCGAGGGGGTCCTCCGTATTGCCTGGAACCCCGTAGTACTCGTCGAACCCGTGGTGAGTAGGGCCATCTAGAAGTGGTTTCGAGAAATCCACATCGTGGAAATAAAAATTGCTGGCGGGCTCGCCATCGCCGTTATCGAAATCGATACCCACATGATATTTTCCAATGCCTTTCGTATGGTATCCATTTTTTTGTAGCATACCTGGCAAGGTTGGCAGATCCTTATGAATCATGGGGCTATTGGGTCCATGCATTAGCCATCCCTGATGCTTCAAGTAAGCTCGGTGAGAGAAACGACCTGTTAGAAGCGAATAACGCGTGGAGCTACACATTGATGCCGGGGCGTGCGCGTCGGTAAAGACGATTGCCTGCTGCGCGAACTTTTCTATGTTTGGCGTTTTGAGTGTTTTCTCAATCGGTTCCGAATTCTCCATCAACCGAGTCCCCAAATAGGCGCTTGTATCGCCAATGCCCATGTCGTCCGCCATGAAAATCAGGATGTTGGGCTTTGATGGCCTTTCTGCCGAATGAGCGAGCTGGGATAGGGAGTAGATCAATACGGCTACAATTGTCGCAATCTTAGTTTTCATCTCTATTGCCATCTTGTATTTTTAGCAATTCCTCATGCGTCCAAGGATTAGTCCGATCCTTCAACTCCTCTCGCGCCTTGGTAAAGGCCTCCGTCCCAATTGGATCAGGCCATCGGTGATAGCGATCACCAATATAATTCACGATATCCGACATTTGCTGGTCATCATAGGAATGCTCGAGCGGGATCATCATTCCTTCAGCATAGTCCCGTCCGTAAATGGGGCCTGTCATTCCCTTGAGCAGAATACGCGCGATGCTATCGACGTCCTTTTCTTTGAACCAAACGGAACTTACGAATGACGGCGCCATCCATTGCCGATCCACTACAACACCCATGCCTTCCTTGCCATGGCAAGTAATGCAAAATCCTTCATAGAGTTTTCTGCCGCGCTTCACTTCTACAGACGCGTTTTTCATTGCGGTCTTCTCAGCCCGTTCCCCTTTGATACGTTTGATATCCGCAATGATCAGTGGATGTTCGGAATACCTTTCGATAACCTCGTCCCGCAAAGCCAAGGTCTCGTCGTTTTTGCCCTGCCCAAGAGAAAGGTATAACTGAATGACTACTGCTGGGTCTTCATCATTCAGGAGCCTTTTCGCATCTGAGAGGAGCATGCCTTCATTTAAGTAGCGCTCGCTCAACTGCAGGCCTGCTTTGCGTATACGCGAATGAGGGGATTTCAGGGCGTCGAGCGCCATTTCTGGAATGAATGCATCTAAGCCTTCCAAGCACCAGAGCGCGTGAACGACCGTATTCACGTTCTGGGTATTCTTCAATAAACGCAGCAGCGCAGGAACTGCGGATCGGTCTCCGCGCGAGACGATCAGCTTCTGGGCGCAATCGCGCCACCACCCGCTGACGTGATTCAAATGCGAGACAAGTTTCTCTGAGTTTTCGTCGCGCATAGATGGGATTGGGCCGGGAGTCTTATCGTCTGGGACTAGGCGGTAGATACGCCCATGCCGCACTACATCAAGCATTCCATTCTCCTTGATGCGTTTGTAGCGTTCAACCCAGGGATGATCTCCCTCGGTCGGAAACCAATTCTTTTCCTGAATAATTCCGCGATACATGTCAGAGAAATATAAGCAGCCGTCTGGACCAGTCTCGGTCCATGTCGGGCGAAACAAAGGGTCCGTGCTGCGGATGAATTCCGTTCCGGGAAACGTATTGCTAGTGATGCCCGTTCCGCCGCTCCAGTCGATATCAGTCATGCGAATCAAGCGCCCGACATTTTCGCAGGTAACCACCTTTCCGTAAAATTCCGGCATGAGGTGACTGCGGAAAACAGTCGAACCGCAGGTTGAGGAAAATTTGTAGAGTACGATTTTCTTGTCGTGCTGATAGCCGCCCGATGACTGATCCTCCATGGAGCAGATCGAATGCGTCGTCAAATAGTTCGGGACGTGCTCATTGAAATCCAATAATTTTGGATACGCCGCAGGAAATTGGAAGTTGTAGCAAGGGTCGCCGTTGCGGCTGGAATAGGTGCGTCCTTCGTCGTCGCGAGAGAGACCCCACTGGCTCATTTTCTTTGGGCGATAGTTGATGCTGGTCAGTTCTCCGTTTTTCCAACGGAAATCGTGATGGTTATTGTAGATCGCATTATCGAGATTCCATATAAGGCCGGATGACTGATGCTCGATATTGGCGGTGTTCTCTTCCCCTTCGAAGCTCAGCTCGCGTCGATCGGATACGCCGTCATCGTCATCATCGAAAAACGACCAGACCGAATTCGCTCCGGTCAGGATAACGAGCACGCGATCCTGTAGCGGAAGCACTGCTCGGGGCAAGAGTAGCTTGTCTGCGAATACGGTACGCTTGTCCATCTTCCCATCGCCGTCCGTATCAACCAGCTTAACGATTCGACTAATCGGCTCCATTTGATCGGTCGCATGTTCGTCCTGCATATAGGTCAGCCACTCGCAGACATACATGGCTCCGTTGCCGTCGAATACGAAACTGGTCGGTTCTTGAACCATTGGCTCGCTAGCGACGCACTCGAGATGGTAGCCTTCGGGGACCTCGATGGTTTCGATGGCACCCGCGGGCGACAGGGGCGCTACTTTTTCCGCTGCTTCCACGCTGAAGGATACGCCAAGCAGAACGAGTATCCATGAAGCTATTCCTGAGCGCAATTGCGAGCGGCCGGATTCAAGGGAATTCGACTTGTCCTGAACCATTCGATGGCCGCTCGAAAATCGACCGCTACCTTTGAGATGTCTCGATTTCAATCTGTGAAAACCTGAGTGATCTGTGGGCAAAATAGTTATCATTACTTCAATCCAAATTTTTCAGTTAACGCATTCCTATTTTCCTGAACGGGAAAGGTGTGGTTTTGGTTCTTTGCCAAATCGTAGAGCGACAACGCATTGGTGTTGACGCCATCCTTAGGGATTTGAAGGCGCGTAGCCCAGGCGATCGCATTCAACACGGCCTTGCGGTACCTTGGGTTTCCTAGCGCGAAGTGGTGATGTCCTCCAGCGAATCCGACTCGACGTTTAGCGGATTCTTCAAGCAGCCAGAGCAACGGTTTTCTGGATTGGTCTTCCAGTATGATCGTGGAGCTTTCCAATAGATCGCTATGCTCGAGCGATCCTACCCAACCGTCGGTAACGGCGAAGGCCTTCAAGCCTTGACTCGCTGGATGAGTTGGGAATTCGTTAAACGATAAGCGTTGTTCGGGATAGGTGCCCTCGTCGATCGCGCTTCGAGCTCCTACGATCTCGTTTAGGCTCTCCCCGCCTTTGGAGGATACTCGAAGCCCGGAGCCCATGACTACGATGCTTGCGTCGCCGCTCAAAAACTCTCGAAACGGTTTCGCTCCCTTGTCGAAGGGATTCGCCTTTCCCTCGTTTGTGTAGAAGACGACGGTATCCGCGTCGGCTAAGGTTTCGTATAGATCTTTCGGGTACGGGTGTACGTAAACGGCTACATCGACGTTGGCATAGGCGGCTTCCAACTCTTTCCCGAGCAGCATGCTAGTGGCGTAGTGCTCGAGTTCGCCGTATTCGGCGCTGCGATGGCCAGCGACGAATGCAATTTTCTTAGCATCATCGTCTTGGTCCCAACGCATCGGAATGCGTTTCGGAAATGGGATGGCATTCGAGGGTAGAGTGACTTCAGCGGGATACTTGTTGAGCACGAAATCCAGGGACTCGCCCACCGGCGGGTTGTCATCCTGGTTGGCGAGAAGATCATTGATCGTCAAATCCTGAGTGGGTACGCCGTCTTCCGGGGTTTCTTTGTTGGCAGTCCAGCAAATAGCGTTGAGCACTAGCTTGCGGTAGTTCGGGTCGGCGAAGTACCAGTGGTCGTGTCCACCAGTGAAACCGAATCCGCGACCGCCGTCTTCACGCTCGAAGGCCCAAGCTAGATGTTGGATTTCCTTATTCGCTATCGCGGCCCGCGCTTCGTCCCCGCCACCCAGTTTGCCAGGTTTCTTCTTGGCGATTACGGAAGGATCAGGGTGGGCTGACAATATAGGCATTACTCCTTTCATGTTGGGCGCGAAGCGCATATGGAAATACCATTCGTCATGAAACGAAAACGGTCTCACGCCCTTAGTAATTGGGTGATCGGGAAGCTCGAGGAAATCCGCTACCCAATGAGCAACTACCGAGTAGTACAGTTCGTGATACCCGCCCATCCATTTCAGAAAGCGATCGCCCGCATCGCCGGTTGTAGTTATTACGGACGTGTGTAATGCAACGAGTCCTACACCTCGGCTCGCAAGCTTATCGAAGAGTTCAAGTTTTTGATTGAGCAAATGTTTTTCTTCGCCCGTGCACATCATCACTACTGTCGATACTCCATCGAAAACAGATTCGTCCTTCGGCCAGCCGGTTTCGGAAACGACGATTTCCAGATCCAGTCCGGACTTTTCCAGTTCGCTTCCTAATAAAAGACATCCCGCACGAAATTCATGGGCTCCGTACCCGTGGCTTCCCGGTCCGGCGATGAGCAGGATTTTAGTCGAGGCCTGTACCGATCCGAGGGCGATCGAAACTATCAGGATTACTCGAATGAAGAATGGCCGTGTTATTAGCATATTTGGCAAGAACATGAAGTTCTCGTTACTAGTCATTGAGGCGAGACAGGTCGCCGGAGTGGGGTGCTGGAAAATTGGGTATGCCTGAAATAGTTTAATTTGCGGGTAGCTGAACTGTAGAAATTCATTACGAAACCAAAGCTTCACCTCAGCAAGCGGTTTCCCTCAACTAAGGCCTATCGAAAATCAACATGGATTATGTGTGGAATTGAAAAATGAAACAGGAATAACCGGGTGGTTATGAAGGTATTGTCTAAGAGAGTGTCCAAAAAATGCACTATACAGCATTTTTCATCCGGGACGGCGCCCGGGCGCTACCCCATGCCTCGAGCTTCGCTCGAGAAAAAGGTAGTGCTCGGGCGCCGTCCCGAGCTTTCACGTCATTTATTAGACGCTCTCTAAGAGAATGTTAAATAAGTTGGAATTATGTGTATACCCGTTTGTAGGGGCTCTGCTTGTGGACGTTGTCGAAGTCGTTTCGATTGTCGTAGGATTCTTCGGAAGCTCGTGGCTCGAAAAGGCGGCCTGTGATTTCGTAAGCTTGTGATTTTTGGGTGGGTAAGGGGACTGGAGGATCTAAGTTGAGAGTACGCGTGACTGAGGAATCCAATAATAAGATACCCCATTAATTTTAGCAGCCATCTATTCGTAGTTTTTCTGGTAAGTTTCCTGGCTCTCGAATCGCAGGCTCAGGATTCGAAACCTCTGAATGTCCTCTTCATGTCAATCGACGATTTGAACGATTGGGCAGGCGATCATAATTACGTGTACAATTAACCAAATACGCCGAATGAACTCGAAGAAGTACTCGAAGAGTGCCCGGTAGATGCCATTGGAAAAATCGAATGAGCAAGGGGTTTGCCGTGAACGAGGTTTGATCGAGAAAGCGGGAAAGGACTGCTGGTTTTCAGTAGTTGATAGTTGAGGGTGTTTGGGCAACAAGCCATCAAGGGCTGAGTTTTTTGGCTTTCCCCACTTCTTCATGCTCTAGGAGGAACGCGCGACGACGCTCGAAGAAACCTCGAAGGCTGCGCTCTTCGGTTTCCTGGCCGCCGTCGATTCCGGAATAGAATGCCTCCGTTGTATCCAGTTTTCGGGTATCGGATTTCATGTCTTCCTCGATCAGGGCCTGATAGCGAAGGACTCGAGGGCCGTTCTTTTC
>JAJFLS010000132.1 GCA_021772595.1 Opitutales bacterium | reverse complement strand
GTATCGAACAATGGAGTGGGAGAGGCGGTGGCATCGCTGAGAAGGACGTGCCCTTCGCCGTGGGGAACGAGCACGAAATCGCCTGTTTGCAGGCGTAGTTGCGTTTCTTGGACCCGGACGAGGCAATTGCCATTGGTCATGAGATGAAACATCAAGTGCCCGGGCATCGCGGGCAATTCGAGGCCCCAAGGCGCGGAGAAATCGGATCGACAGTAGAAGGAGCTGCTCATGCGCAGCGAATGGAGCACTTCGGCGACGGAATCTGCCGAAGGGGCGGGAATGCTGTGGGATATCGTTTCAGGCATAATTTTACGGGAAGTCCTGATTATTTGGACGAATGAGCATAAATCGAGGCAAAAATGCCATAGAACGTTTCAGAAATCCGAGTTATTGTGGACGTATTGTAAAACACTAACGCAAAACAATAACTCAAAAACTAAAAGATTATGAAGACATCACATACACTAGTCATCGGCGGAAACGGAAAAACCGGGCGTCGTATCGTCAACCAATTGAAAGCCCTCGATCATCCGGTGAGAATCGGTTCGCGATCGGGCGAAATACCGTTCGACTGGAACGCTCCCGAGGAATGGGACAAGGCCTTGAGCGATTGCGATCGCATCTATATTGCCTTCAGTCCGGACCTGGCAGTTCCTGGGGCGACCGATTCGATTCGCTATCTTAGCCAGTTGGCAAAGCGGATGGGTATCCAAAAACTGGTTTTGCTCTCAGGACGAGGCGAGCCGGAGGCTCAAGCGTGCGAGCAGATTGTCAAGGATTCGGGCGTTGCCTGGACCATTCTGCGCTGCAGCTGGTTCAACCAGAATTTCAGTGAGAGTTTTCTCCTCGGCCCCATTTTGGCTGGGCAGGTAGCTTTGCCTGTGGGGAAGGTCGCTGAGCCGTTTGTTGACGCGGACGATATCGCGGACGTCGCGGTCGCGGCCCTGACTCAGGACGGGCATGATGGAAAGCTCTATGAATTGACAGGACCTGAGCTTATTACGTTTCCGGAAGCCATTTCGATAATCTCAGAGGCGGCTGGCTACGAAATCACCTACCATGATATTTCTCATGAGGACTTCATGATCGGATTGGAGGCCGAGAAGGTACCCGCGGACTATATCAAGCTCCTGGACTATCTCTTTTCCAATGTCCTGGATGGTAGGAACGCTTATCTTACTGATGGAGTGAAGGAGGCCCTGGGCCGCGAGCCTCGCAGCTTTAGAGACTACGCTTTCCGAACCGCTCGAGCGGGCGTTTGGCAATCTGCGGGAACAGCGGCGACTGTGTAGTAGTCTCATAAAATATTAATCCAACAACGCCCTAGTCATAGATAGACGGGTGCTTAGTGAGTGTTTTTTTGAGATTTTTGAATCCTACTGAAAGTGATCTTGCTAATCGTATCGAATTTCAACCACGGAGGGCACGGAGATTTCGCGAACTGATTCCCTCCGTGAACTCCGTGGTTTATGAAACGTTTAGGTTAAGTGGAGTCGTCCGAAAACCACGCCGTGTTACGGCGTAGCTACACCGGAATTTCGGTGCGGTAAACCGCAAGCTTCCCTCCGAAAACGCTTAAGTTTACGCATATGCGCGACGTATCCTGTTCAAATTCTTTTGTTATATTATTTGCCACGACCTACACTAGGATTGATAATTGCAGTCATTCTCATCCTCTTCGAGTCTTGCGCTTTTAGAGATCAACGTTGATGTCTAAGAGACTGTTTAATAAGTGGGAATACATTCGGGACAGTGCCCGAACGCTACCTATTTGAAGGGAATTTCAGGGTAGCGAACGGGCGCCGTCCCGTTCCAACGATTCGCCGCACTGACTTATTAAACAGTTTCTAAAAGCGCGCGTTGAGTGGAGCGGTTCTCTGCTTTAAAGCAGGAGCTTAGCGATGAAAAAATTTCGAGTGGTGCGTATCCGTTGATAAGCGGCCGTCAGAGGATGAAATCCTGTTGTGGAACGAATTTATGATTAAGCGAGGGTGGTGGGATTCAGGCTCCTCTGAATTCGAGTTGCAAGAATGCAAGATGCAGTATTGTTTAGGCCATCGAGACGACCTCTTGACGTATTTTGACTTTTTCGAGATTGATGAAGGAAGAAAGCCCTAGGATTGAACAAGGAGTATCTAGTAGACCTTGAAGGACCTCTTCGGCTGGCCTTTCTGCTCCGCTCGATTTTCTAAACCCTAGCCAACCCTAAACCCAACCAACTATGTGGACCTCTTTTGTAAGCTGGATCGGATCGATCCTTGAAGCATTAACGCTAGCCAATGCCGGATCGCTCGGTCTGGCGATTGTCATACTATCGCTGGCTGTTCGGCTCAGCTTAGTTCCGATCTCGATTTACGTTGGGCGACGCACCGTCATTCAGGGTAGAAAGATGGCGCGGTTGAAGCCCCGTTTGGATAAGCTCAAGGTGAAGTACAAAAGTGATCCCGCTAAGCTTCAAAAGGAAACCATGGCATTGTTCAAGAAGGAGGGGGTAAGTCCTGTCGATGGAAAGTCCATGTTGGTTACTTTCCTTCAGACGCCGATTTTCATGGCGGTTTACTCTGCCATAAGAAACGGCCTAGCCAATTCGAGCAGCTCCTTTCTCTGGATTAAAAATCTGGCCAAAGCCGATCTGTACTTAGCAATGTTGGTGGGCCTGCTGACCTACTGCATGATGAGCCTGGTGCCGGAGATGCCAGAAGCATCGAAGACGATGATGATATTTCTTCAGGTGATTATCTCCGTAGTCTTTGTCTCGCAGATCGCCTCTGGGGTTGGGGTCTATTGGGCTGCTGGAAGTTTAGTCGGGATCATCGATAAGCTCTTGCTTAGACTCTCGCTTAAACTTTGGCCCGTGGGAGAACCGATGCCGGCGACCATGGCCGTTTCAGCGGAATAGATTTATTCTGACAAGTCCAGTGGCGTACAGCCGCACTGCTACTCTCAGTTTGCAAAGCATGAATGAACACGATTCAAAACTACTAGAGGCTGCTGGCGGGGGAGATATCAGCGCAATTGAGGAACTCTTGAGGCTGGGAGCTGACCCGAATTGTCGAGATCAATGGCGAAATACACCTTTATCCAACGCAGCTTGGAAAGGCGATCAGGATGCATTGGATCTTCTGTATGCAAAGGGCGCAGACATCACTCGCAAGTGCCACGAGGACAATGATCTTCTCAGTCATGCGGCCTTCAATGCACAGATTGGGTCTGTGAAATGGCTACTGTCTAAAGGTGCCGACCCGAAACATATTTCTGCGAAGACAGGCGAATCTGCGTTGCACTTTGCAATCAGTAAACGCGACGATCCACGTAGGACAGAAATCGTAAGGGTGTTGGTTGAAGCGGGCGCGGATGTAAATTTGAAGACGATCGCCGGGAAGGAAACGGGCTGCTTCATGCGCGACGCGTTCTTGAAGAGTGAGACGCCTTTGCATAGAGCCGCGGCCTACGGAGATAAGGATATGATTCAGATTCTTCTTAATGCCGGAGCCGATCCTTCAATTAAAGATGCAAATGGAGATACTCCGATTTCCTGGGGAAGTTGGCACTTGAGATCTTTTGATATCCTGGGATTGCTTCTGTACGGAGAGGTCCCTGGATGGTATGGCTTTCCCAATCCAAATCTGAAGGGAAAAGATTTGAGCTAACGAGATGTATTGGGATAATGGATATTCATCGGTTCACGAGAATAGCCTTTGAGAATTTCAATGTTGAAAATGGTGATAATTACACTTGTTTCAGGCACGCTAGGAACCCGGTAAACTCCATGTCTCTGAACAGTATCAATCAGATTGGCCGTTTGATAGGTTTTGCCACCGTGTTTGTCGCAATGATTCTCCCTGGCATCCTTCCTGTCAGAGCGATCGTGACTTCCGACGCTTATGGCACTCATATTGCGGAGCCGAATCAGCCGATGTTTGGGATCAATCACGACGGGGTGATTCAGATTTTGAGAAATGGGAATTTCTCTTGTTCGGGCGCGCTTCTAGAAGGGGGTCGTCATGTGCTGACTGCGGGTCATTGCGTTAGCAATCCTAACGGAGCGATCACGGTTCGTTTCGAACTTGAGAGCGGGTTTCTCGATATTGAGGCGGAGTCTTGGGAGGCGCATCCGCAGTTTAGTATTGTTCCCGGATCGGACGTCGGAATCATTACTCTAGCGGAGCGTGCTCCAACTTCTATCCCGCGTTATCAGCCACTCGGCGATACGGGCAGCGAGATCGACGTGCCGAATTTTATTTTTGGATACGGCGTTGTGGGTCATGCTCTCACAGGCAAGGATGTAAGGGATGGAAGGAAGCGGGGTGGAATGAATCGTTATGAGGCGACGGGATCGATAAACGCGATCAGCAGCGCTACGGTCGGTGGATTGATGACCGATCGCTGGCTGTTCTCGGACTTCGATAGCGGGCTGGCTGAGAACGATGGATTCGGTTTCCATTTCGGAAAGCCCGATCTCGGATTTGGGGATGACGAGGTCTATGCTTCCAACGGCGATTCCGGAGCACCCATTTTCGTTGCGAGTCCTCTGGGGTTTGCGATCGCGGGCGTTGTCTCAGGCGGCGCTCGTTATCCTGGTTCGCCGAACTCTGACCTCGACACTCTCGTGAACGCGACGTGGGGTCAATTTTCGCGAGACACGCGGATATCTGCTCCGGAGAACTATCGCTTTATTGTAGAGCGCACCGCTCAGGCTTTGGAACGAATTCCAATAGGCATTCGTCGGGAGTCTGGCTCCTTGTATTTGAATATTGGAGGCGAAAACACGGAACCTGTATACGTCAAAAGCTCCAGCGATTTGACCAATTGGCACGATTTTGCGATATTCAATTCTGGTGAAGCGCCTGCAGAATTGGAAATAGACGAGTTGTCCGATGCCGTAACTCCGAGGCTCTTTTTCGTCGCGTTCACGGAGCGAGTCGAATGACCGTTGGTGGAAATGGTGCTGGGTGAATTGTTTGAAATTGTGTTTTAAACCACGGAGGAAAAGGAGGCGAGTGGATTGCTTAGATCGAGTTTTTTGAGGCGATAGGATAAAGTCTTTGCCATTAGGAGAGCGTTTGGGTTTAGATTGGGGCGAAACCATTGCTGTTTGCGGCTGCTTAGGGCTTCGGCCGTGAGCTCAGTCGAACGGATCAGCAGCCTTGCCATTAAACCTCAACGACAGAACCCTTCGATCATGAAATTCGCATATAAAATTCTCAATTCCGCTCTGGCGCTTGCGCTTCTAATGCTCGTAGCTTGCAGCTCTTCCGATAAATCGCCTTCGGGAACCGTTGATCTCTTCGACGGGACGAGTTTGGAAGGCTGGCAAAATTTCGGTGGGGGGAAGTTTTATGTCGAGGACGGTATGATCATTGGCGAGGCGGCTCCGGTTTTGCCGAATAGCTTTTTGGCTACTAACGAGATGTACGGCGATTACGAGCTTGAAGTAGATTTCAAAGTCGATCCGCTTCTAAATTCCGGCATTCAAATTCGTAGCCATGTTTACGAGGAAGAAACGAAGACGGTTCGTTGGGGTGGCACGTTCAAGGCGGACGGCAGCAAGGATGTGAAGGATCGCGTTTGGGAGAAGGGGCGTTTCTGGGGCTATCAAATCGAGATCGATCCGACCGACCGTGGCTGGAGCGGTACCCTGTACGAGGAGGGTGCTCGTGGATTCTTGCATACGCCAGGTGAAAGCGAAGCGGCGAAACAGGCGTTCAAGGCGGGTGAATGGAATCACTTTCGGATCGTCGCTAATGGCGACCATTTTCAAACCTGGCTGAATGGCGTACCAGTTGCCGATGTTCATGACGACGATCAGGCAAGTGGATACATCGCTCTCCAGCTTCACGGTATTGGGAGCAACAAGGAAAAGATAGGCCAGAAAGTCCGCTGGAAGAATATTCGGCTGAAGAAGTTGTAGGACGTCTCGGTTGACCTCGCCCTTTTGAACAACCCTCTTCGTCTTCGTCCTAATCCTAGTCAGACAAAGACAAAGACTAGGACAAAGACGATGACGAAGACGAAGACTAGGACAAAGACGAAGAATTAACCGTCTAAGAACGGGCTATTTGGTACATGCGCTGCGAGAAGGATTTTAGTCTGTCCTGAAGGGGCTGATACGGCTTGCCGAAGGCGTCCATGATGCCGCCGTGTTGTTTGAATTCTTTTCGAGGCATGGTTTTCCAGGTATCCACCCAGC
Source organism: Opitutales bacterium (assembly GCA_021772595.1). GTDB lineage: Bacteria > Verrucomicrobiota > Verrucomicrobiia > Opitutales > Opitutaceae > Pelagisphaera. Next base: position 7,239 of record JAJFLS010000132.1, on the reverse strand, counting down.
CGCAGAAGGACCAGCCAACGAAGGCGTTTAAGGCGAATGCTTTTTCGGCGAAATCGATCGCGAGGTCGGCCCGATGTTCCTGGTCGATTGCGTGCGGGCCGTGCGGATTGGGCATTTGTTCGTGAGGAGTGTGAAACGCTCCATCGCCGTTGAACAGCGGCTTTCTGCTCGCTGCGGCCAATCGAGCCAAAATGTTTCGCTGCTCCTGCCAGCGTCCGTATTGTTGGTAGAAAACCAAGTCGGTGTATTTCGAAGTGAGGTGAGCAAGCTTTTCAGCGGAGTCGGTATTCGCGTTCAATTTATCTCCGAAGATCAAATGATTGGGGTCGTGTCGTTTTAATGCGGCAGTTGTCACCGAGTAATAGCGTTCGACGATTCTTCCGAGGACGCTGTTGTTATCGCGGAGTTCTTTTCCGTTGGCGGGATCGATTTCGGGACGCCAGTTGGTTGCTTTGGAAAGCTCTCCGAAGTTCTGGAAATTCGTGCCATAGGTTTTGTTGAACTCGCCGATTTTTCCGAGATAGCGTCCTAACATTGCCGCGACGTAATACTTTTTTCCTGGAGCTTCGGCGGGCAGGTTTCGGTAGACGAGTGGCCAGGTCGGAAGCGCGGGGCGTTTGGATCCGTAGACGTGAGAAGGGCGGGCGGCGGCGTCGATATCGGTCAGGATGGGACAGTCAGTCATCGAGTAGCCGAGCAAGTAAGGATCGTCCTTTAGCGGCGCTGCTTCCTTTTTCGCTAAGGCGTCGCAATGCTGCTCAAATTCGGGCGAATACACATCCAGGAAATCTTTTTCCGTGGGTACCAAGTAGTGATGCGTCTTCACAAAAGGGATACTCTTGATCCAGGGGAATCGCATTTCCGGATGAAGCGCGTTGAAACTGTTGTGCATCCCAAGCGTGTTGAATCCGAAGTCGCTCAGGTTTTTCGAAACGAACGACTGAAGACGAGCGCGGTAATCCGCGCCTCCGAATTTTGCTCCGCCGAAACGCTTATTCCAATGATCCGCGTTGTAGGATTGATTGATCCAGTTCGGAGATACGTGATTCATCCCGAAGGATAGAAAGGCGTTTCCTTCGGGAGTCACGAACCACCAGCGGTTGGCTTTTTCCAGTCTGAAGAATCCGGTGGCTTCGAATTTCAACGATGGATCGCCGCCGTAAGTATCGCGGGTCAAATTGTTGTCCGCTGCGAAGGTGGATTGCGGCAGGAGTTTGCTTCCGAGCAATGCGCCGCTAGCCAATCCGGTTTGTTTTAGAAATCGTCTTCGGTTCATTGTCCTGTGGGTTGGCTTTGGCTCAGGCTAAAGCACTGAACTACATTTTTCATTAGTCTCCGGCTCGACCGAGGCCGAATTGGTCTCCGGTTCTAACGGGTTTTCCATTCTTAAAATGGACCTCGACGATTTTCTCGTTCATGACCATGCGTCCGGTTTCGTCTTCGAGGGAGCCGACGATTTCGCGTGTGGCGACATCGATGATCTCGCCGGTGGAGGCCCAGGCGTGCTTACCGTCGAGGCGAAAGGTGACCCAACCTGGCTCGTCGCGGAGAAAGATGCTCCCTGTTTGGACAGGGGGCATTACGGTGGCGTCGAAGATGTGCAGTCGCCGATTGTGTCCGTCGGAAACCCAGATCTCGCTTTCGTCCGGCGTCATGCCAATTCCATGACTGGAGCAACCGTGTCGCTTCACGGGTCCAATCTTGAAATCCTGCACTTCGACTCTGTGAAGCTTTTTGCTCGTTTTCAGATCGCCCACTTCGAAGCCGAGCAAATTGTTCACATTGACGAAGGCCAAGGTTTGGGAGCGATTCACGGTGAACGGCCGAATCATGTCGCTGAACGGGCCGACTTCTTTGACGATCGTATGTGTCGCTGTATCCGTTACGCGGAGCCAGGGCGATTTCAAGCCGGCCAAAAAGGCTTCCTTCCCGTCGAGCCCGTAGATCGTGTTGTGGGAGCCGGCCTGGATGTTGATGCGTTTTATAATGTCGCCGCTCTCGCCGTCGACGACATGCCAGTGGTCTTTTTCCAGCGAGGGCAAATAGATCGTTTTTCCGTCTGGCGAGATGGCTTGGCGGTCGCAGCCGCCCTCGTATTTTCGTTCCCAAAGGAGTTTCTCCGTTACCAGATCTAAACACATCATTGCGCGGAGCGTTGTGATGTAAATGCGTCCGGTCTCGGCGCTTGCGCAAACGCCTTTCACATTGATGGGTCGACCTTTTTCGTCGAGGCCTCCGATGGGGATGCGTTTTACGAAACGGTAGTCGTCATCGATATCGTATACGAGCAGGCCGTGCCCGCCGTATTCCATGTAGTTTCTCAGGCCCGGACAGGCGGCGTAGAGGAATCGATCGACATCTGATTCGGCCGAAGCGATAAGCGAGCCGCAGAAGAGGGCTAGAAGGAAGGCGAGCGAGAAGCGTTTAAAGCACGCGAGGGTCTTGGGGGTTGTCGGCGGCATTTTGCGATGTGGAACGTCGAAATGCTGACCAAGATGATTGCTCTAGGCAACGATAAATGGCTGGGCGTATTCTGCTCGCGATAGCTTCACTCAACTCAATCGGACGGATGGTCGGGCTGCTTATCCTTAAGCAGCCGCTTCGATGGATATTCTCAAGCGGCTGACTAAGGATTGTCAGCCCTACCTTTTAGAGCTTGAGGAAGCGGACGGATTTTGATGTTTCGGAAATAGTGGGTGTCGCCTTTTCCGTGGTGTTGGATGGCGACGCGACCTTTTTTGAAGGTGTCGTCTAAAATATCCGCGGTTTTGTGATCGTTCACCCAAATTTGGATATGGTTGCCATAGCATTTTATTCGGTAGTGATTCCATTCGCCCTTTATATAGCAATCACCGGCTTTCGCGTAGAAGCCTTCAAAGTCGTTCTTGCTGGGTGGATGTATCCATCCCTTCTTGATGGCGTAGATCGAGCCTGAGAGCGCGTCGAAGATTTCGCATTGGTAACCGATCGGCGTTTCGTCGCAACGAAAACCGATTCCCGTATTGTAGTTTTCAAGCGGCGCCTTTATCTCGACAACGAGTTCGAAGTTGCGAAAGACGTCTTCGTGCACGAGCCACAAGTTCTTCTTATCGGAGAACATTTGGATCATGTCGTCCTTCACCCATATCTTTTGATCGTCGGTGTTGGGCGTCCAACCTTCGAGCGTTTCCCCATCAAACAACTCGACCCAATCTGCGGCGGAATTCTCTGCGAAGCATGAGCACAGTGGCATCACTACAAAGATGCCCAGGATAGGGAAATGCTTCATGGTTTAGTCGCGTACGCGATCAGCGATCGCGTCTACAGGTCTCGATCTTAAATCTGGGAGAAATTTGTCGGGACGAGAATGTTGTCTGTAATCGTGGATACGGTTCCGGCGTAGCGATCGTTAGCTCTGAGCTTTTTCCAGGCTGGGCTGGCGCTGAACTGCTTCCAGTTTTTGTCGCGCTCTTCCATGTTCTTGAATCCGAGCATGTAGATGAGGTTGGGCATGAGCGGACCGGAGAGGGTTTTGCCGAAGAAAACGGGGTGAAGCCCGACATCGCGGAAAATCTCGATTTCGCCGCCTTCGTTGAACATCTCGACCTTGAGTTTGCCCTTGAGCCGATTGTGGCTCTCGTAGGTGCGGATCTCGAAAATGCGGCCTTTTTCGCCTTTGATTGCTTCGGGAACTTCAACGGTTGGCATGTGAGAGAAGCCGCTCATGAGCGAGCTTTCCATTCTCTCGTACAAGGGCTCGTTCATCTCGGTGTTGGCGGCGGCTTGGTACTCGGGCGTTTCTGCGAGCTCGTCCCAAGCAGTGAGGAAGGACTCGATGGTCGAGTGTGGAACTAGCATGAATACGTTGCTTCCGTGGGCTCCGTATTTCGGGCGGAAAACGCCGATTGGCTGGCATCCGAGTTTGTTGAGTCCGGGGACAACGACGGATTTCAGGAAATTCTCCAGTGCACCTCGTCGGGAGTTGTTGAGCACTTCGAATTGTATCCACTCAAGGTATTGAGTCGGCTCGTTCTTTTCGTGGTGGTTTCCAAGGAGTGTGACCGGGGCGGCGGCTACGGCGGCAGCGACAAATTTTCTTCGATTCATGGACGGGATTCGACACGATATAAGAGAGGGTGTCAAATGGGGATAGTGGAGGTTGGCGTGTCCGTGGGGGCTTTCGATTGCCCATTCGAGAGCCTCAGGACAATGAGCTTCGTCGAATGGCGAAGACCGCAGAAGCAACTCGAACATCTTCATACGCGGTCTTCGCAAGTAAAGCCCCTACGATTCGAGCTAATTGCTCGGGTGCAAAAAAGCGCCTGCTTGGTGTAGCAGGCGCTTTTGAAAATTGTGATTGCTCGACTGGGGCTCGTTTTAGTTGATCAGCTTTTCGAATCGCGATTTCGAGGAGGCGAGCGGCAAGGCGGGTTGTTTCCAATCGTTAATATTTGGAGACGCGTTAACGGCGTCGACCATGATGCGAAGTGTTTCGCGTAGTTGAATATCGAATTCAGGGAGAGGCTCTTCGTCTTCCTCCTCGTCAGTTTCATTTTCGGCGACTTCCGTTTGTTCAGCGTCAGGATCGACTTCGAATCCTTCGGCGTTGTCGGCGAATTCGCCGTCTTCTTTCATTGGCGCCGTATCGCTCTTAGATACTTCGGGAGTTTCTTCCTCTTCTTCGTTTTCAGCTTCTTCCTTTAGAACTGCGTCCAGTTTGATCTCGGTCGATTCGAAATTCAGCTCGGCCAGTTTACGCTGCTGATCCTTCATCTTGTCGATGAAGCCTTGGTCTTCCTCCATCATTTGCTTGCGCTTCTCGAGGTTCAGTGAAATCGCTGTCTGTTCGTCGCGTTCCTGGTACCAGTTGATCCGCTCCTTGAGGAAGGCGAATTCTTCCAGCTTGATTTGGCGTTGTTCGCTTTGGTTGTGGAGGTCGTCTACAAAGGATTTTTTCAAAGTCATTTCCACAAAGGAGCGGGCCGGTTTGACGTAGTCCCAGGCGAGCACGTTGTCGAGGTCGGCTTCGCTGACTGCGGTTATCTCGTCGACAGATGGTAGCGAAATATCCGATACAACGCCTTTTTGCTGAGTGGAGAAGCCGTTGGGCAGGTAGAATTTCTGGATCGTTAGCTTGGCGGCTCCCGCTTTGTTTTTCGAATGGTAAGCGCGTAGGACGTAGTCTTCGAGAGGGAGGAGTTGCTGAACGGTACCTTTTCCGTGAGTGCTTTCGTTTCCGATCACCAGGGCGCGTCCGTAATTCTGGAGGGCGCCTGCGACGATTTCCGATGCGGATGCGCTGTATCGCGAAGTCAGCACGGCAAGTGGGCCGTTGTAGACGACTTTGGGATTGCGGTCGGTTCTCGGGAGAATCTTGCCGTAGGGGTCTTTGACTTGGACGACTGGGCCGCGCGAGATGAACAGGCCGGTCATGTCGACGGCTTCATTTAGCAAGCCGCCACCGTTGCGGCGAAGGTCGAGCACGATTGCCGTGACTCCGGCATCTTTCATTTTGATGACGAGTTCTTCCACGTCCGCCGTCACGCTGGTGACAATGCGATTGCCCTGTTCGTCGACTTCTTCGGATCCGTAGAATCCGGGAATGTCGATGACTCCCATCTTCATGGTGTCGCCGTTTTCTGTAGGGACTTCGAGAATTTCGCCTTCACAACGACTGGAGTTGATCCGGACGGTGTCGCGCACGATGGTGACGACGCGGCGTTCGGATTCGTCTGCCGCGTCGGCGGGAATGATCGTGAGATTAACGATGGTTCCTTTTTCGCCGCGGATCTGATCGACCACTTTTCGCAAGCTCATGCCGACGATATCAACCGCTTCGGTGTCGCCTTGGGCGACCGATACGATGCGGTCGTTCGGTTTCAGGTCGGTCGTGTTTTTGGCGGGGCCGCCTGGGATGAGTTCCTTGATGACGCAATAGCCATCTTCTTCGCTCAGCAGCGCTCCGATACCGACGAGGGAGAGGCGCATATGGATGCTGAAATCTTCAAACGTCTTCGATGAAAAGAAGGTCGAGTGCGGGTCGAACAGATGGGTGAGGCTGGTCAGGAAAACCTCTTGCACGTCGCTCGATCCGAATTCCTTGATGCTGCGGAGTTGTCGCTCGTAGCGTTTCACGATTCGCTCCCGCGATTCCTCGACAGTTTTCTCGTTGAGGACTTCTTGCAGCATTTCCTGCTTGAGGCGTTTGACCCAAAGCTCGTTCGCTTCCTCGATGGAGGCGGGCCATTCGCCTTCGCTTCGATCGTATTCGTATTCCTCGTCGCCGTCGAATGCCCAGTCTTCCGCAAGTCGGTCAAGCACCCATTGGATCCGGTCCAGTGCGATATCGCGGTATTGCTCGTAGATGGTGAAGGCTGCGTCGAGATCTCCCTTGTGGCGGAGCTGCATGCTCAAGCGGGGACCGAAGGAATCGATGAATTCCTGTTCGTGCTCTCTTAGAAAGTAGAGTTTGTTGTAGTCGAGATCCTCCATGTAATCGCGAATGAGGACGGTGAAGGTCTTGTCTGAAATCTCTTCGTTATTGAAATGGAGCGTTTCCAGCATCTCGATGACCCGCATCGTCTCTTGGGACATAAGGTCGGTCGGCTCCAGGACGGGCAGCTCGGAGCGGTCGATGAGCGGCTCCTTCTCCGTTAGCCCGAAGCTTAAGGGGATTATCGAGACAGTGAGGGATAAAAGTAAAACGATTGATTTTGGCATATCGCGTCTTGTTCTGGTTTATCTATTGTCCTTTGCGCTCGGGGAAAGTTTCGTTGAGCGAAGCAAGAATGTGAATTCGTTAAGAGTTTTGGCGGTTAATCTAAGAGTGTTACGGTTTTCGAGGCAAAGCGTTGCATGGGTTTTTAGAGGGGAATGCCGCCTGTCTAGCGTTTCTTGAGCGAGTCGCCAGCCTCGTCCAGAATCTTCTTTTCCTTCGGAGTCAAGGCGCCGAAACCCTTGCTGTTGATCTTGTCTAAAATGCGGTCGACCTCCTTTTTCATATCGCCGGGCGGATTATTGATGTTCACCTTGTAGCTGTACGACTTGGAAGCGGGCTTGTTGGCCTTGGGCTTCATCCATTCGGGCATCTTGAAAGTCGCGCCTTTCCCGTAGCCGGGGTCGCGCACGTAGATGAACTTGAAAAACAAGTAGCCGCCGAGCATGCCTCCCAAGTGGGCGGAATGGGCGACTCCGGTGTGGTTGATCAATTCGAGGAAAATGAAACCGAAGGCGGCGATCCCGAGCGATGCGTACATCAGG
>JAJFLS010000131.1 GCA_021772595.1 Opitutales bacterium | reverse complement strand
TGCGGCAGCGACGCGCCAGACATTCACTCCATTGAACGGGAGACGAAGCCTTACGAATCCGCGCCGGTGAACTCGATGAACCCGACGGAAATCGTCAATCACCTCCAAGAGCTCTCAGCGGAAATGTCGCTTGCGACGAGTGAAAAGCGATACGCGGAGATGCATCATTTGGAAGTCGCACTCACCAAAGCCTTGAACGCTCTCGAAAACACCGTCTCGCCCGCTGTGAAAGCAAGTCTCACCCCGACCATCGACACTCTAAAAATAGTCGCAGCGAAAATCCACGGTGCCGGCCACGACCAAAACGAATCCATGGCCGCCACGCTCGACAATACCCTCGCCGATCAAGTGGCCAAGTTGCAAACCGCGATCGATTCGCAGCCATAGATGTAGGAGCCTGCTTGCAGGCGATTTAGCTAGTAGAATCGCCTACAAGCAGGCTTCTACAAACGATTTTCGCCTCAGTCCAGCCCCGCTCTATTTCGCCGTTTCGACGTAGCGTTGTTCGCGAATAACGGTGATCCGGATTGTGCTCGGGTAATCCAGTTCGTCTTCGATTCGCTCGCGCATGTCCCTCGAAAGGGCGTACGCTTTTTCGTCCGTGATCGATTTGGGATCGACCACTACTCGAACTTCGCGGCCCGCCTGGATCGCGTAGGCGGACGAAACGCCCGGAAAAGATTTCGCTAGCGTCTCCAAGGTTTTCAAACGGTCGATATAGGCCGTGATCGATTCCGCGCGAGCGCCCGGCCTGACTGCGGAAATCGTGTCCGCGAGAATAACCACGCCCGCGTAAAGCGTTGCCGGAGCTACTTCTTCGTGATGCGCCGCCACGGCGTTGACCACGACATCGTCTTCGCCGCGCGCCTTGACGAAATCCGCTCCCACGCTCGCATGGCTGCCTTCGTATTCGCCGTCGATCGCCTTGCCGATATCGTGCAACAGTCCGGCCCGTTTCGCGATGTTCGGATCCAGCCCCAGCTCCGACGCGATGATCGAGCAAAGCATCCCGACCTCCACAGAATGCTCCAGCACGTTCTGCGAGTACGATGTTCTGAACTTCAACTTGCCCAGCAACGTAATGACCTCGGGATGCAGTCGGGAAATTTTGAGCTGATTAACCGCCGTGTCGCCCGCTTTTTCGACGATCTGGTCTACGTCCGCCCGGGCCTCGCTAACGAAGGTCTCGATCGTCGCCGGGTGAATGCGGCCGTCTTGGACCAAGTTCTCCAAGGCGGATTTCGCTATCTCCCGCCGCACTGGATCGAAGGACGAGATGAGCACCATTTGCGGCGATTCGTCGATCAGCAAAGTCGTTCCGGTAGCGGTCTCGAAGCATTTGATATTCCGCCCTTCGCGGCCGATGATGCGGCCTTTCATGTCGTCGTTGGGAAGCTGGACGATCGAGGCGCTGATCTCGCTGCTGGGCTTGCTCGCGATTCGCTGCATTGCCGCCAACAAGGAGCGATTCGCCTCGCGATTGATATCGATTTCCGATCGATCGACGATGTCCTTACGCATCCGCAAGAGCTCGTCGTTGCACTCGAACTTAACCTGCTCGCGCAGCTCGCGCTTGAGCTCCTCGATGTCCATCGAAGCGAGATTCGCCATAGTGCGGCGCACATTCGCCGACGTTTCGAGGAGGCTGAGCTTGCTCTCCTTGATCTCATCGAGCTCCGTTTCGATATTCTTTTCGCGAAGCCTCAACTCGTGATCGAGCGCGGCCAGGGATTCCTCGTGGGACCGGATTTCGGCGAGCTTCACATCGATCTCCATTTCCATGCGCTTCGCCTCCCGAGAGATTTCGCTGCGCTTCTCCTCCAGTTCGAGATGGAGCTTGGAGCGGGCTTCCTTACCGACTACGTCCGCTTCGCGTTTGGACAACTCGATAATCGACACCGCGTCTTCCCGCGCTCGGGCCCGGGCATGTCTCGTAACAAGCCAGCTGACGCCATACGCAATTCCGAATCCTGCGATGAGGGCCAAAACCGAGGAAGAAGCTACATCCATCATAGAAGAACTATCAAAAAAAATCGAGACCCCAACGCCGGGGATCTCGCGTACAAACGATAGCGAAATCGAATGGAACCTAAAGAGCAACGTTCAAGTTCAGCTTAAAACAAGGGTATACCCTTCTTTTCAATGTGCATCCTGCCAGTTTTTGAGCTATTTTATCTCCGGCCGTAGCGAGGAGCGATGATTCTTTCTCAGTGTTTTCCAGAAAAGCCCGTTTAAGCGAAATAAGCATTCCATCGATGCTGTTCCGGGCCGATCTACATACAGTTATACCACCCCACTCGGCTAATGAGCAAAAAACTTTCCAAACAGACAGTCAGTTCTATCGAAAACGCCCTTGCGGATAAAAAAACCACCGCAATCGGAGAAGTCGTCCAGATTATCCAGGAGATGGCCTCCAAGGCATTCCGAATTTCGATCCCCGAACTCTCCAAATTAATCGGGCGCGACACCACGATAACCGAGAAAGTCATCAGCGCCGCGAATACTTTGGGATTCAACCCGAACGGCACCGAGGTTTCGACGATCGCAGAATCGATTCATACCATCGGATTCGAGAAGATCCGCAACCTCACGATTTCTATTCTGCTCGTCGAGAACGCTGGGCAGTCTACGAATAGCTTCGAGCAGCGCGAAATCGCCTCGCTCGCCGTGTGCAGCGGATTGATGGCCCAGCAGCTCAGCAATCACCGCCGACTGTCCGCCGACCCCGAGCTCTCTTTCGTCTGCGCTTCGCTCCGCAACTACGGTAAGCTCCTGATGTCCAGCTTCATGGTGGAGAAATTCCGCGAAGCCAAAGCCCTTTCCTTGGAGATGGGTCAAGACGAGGCATTCACGGAAGTATTCGGAATCACCCCTCTCGATCTCGGGATGGAGATCTTGTCGCGCACCCATCTGCCGAAAAGCATCCTAGCCGCGCTTCAGGAAGTGCCAAAAGGAAAGCTAAGGCACGTCGCCCAAACCGACAGCGACGAAGTGCTCATCATGTCGGAGCTTTGCGTCAATATTTGCGAAGTCGCCTTCGACAACTCCATCGAGCCCGACCAGTTCAACGAAGCGCTGCTCAAGCTCGTCGATCGCTTCAGCCGGACATTGCCCATCAGCCTAGACGGCATCAATCAAGCTCTGGTCGACATGGACACGAATCTCCAGATGTTCAACCGCGTGATCGGGGCTCGCGGGCTTTCATCTCCTGCTGCCGCCAACATACAGGCTCGCGTCTCTGGGAAGAAGCTTCCCCCAAGGCCCTACGAGACGAGGATCGAAGCGAAAAAGAAGCAGAAGCCGGTTTCCGAGATGAATCCCGAAGAACGCGAAGAGCACGCCGAGGAGAGTTTCCAAAACGCGATAGATCAGATATCCGGCAAGACCGCTCCCGGAGAGGAAATCAATCTCGACGAAATCTACGATATCGCGGTCAAGACCATCACGGAAGGTCTCGGCCTGGCCACTTGCATGATCTTCGTCAACGAGGAACACGACCCTCGCAGCTACTCGGCGCGCTTCGGATCGGGCCAACTCTTCAAGCGGATTCGCAATCGGCCGATGGTTTCCAAGATCAAGAAGGACATCTTCAGCATCTGCATAAACCGAAAGGAAGACATTCTCATCCAGGATGTTACCGCAGGAAAAATCCGCTCGGTGATCCCCGACTGGATCGATGGCAACAGCGAAACCACTTCGCTACTCATATTGCCCGTAGTCTTGGAAGACGACGTTTTCGCCATCATTTTCGGCTCGGTAGACGAAAACAGCATCAACCTGGAAAAGAACGACCACCGGCGCCTCAAGCAGATGCGCGCCCACCTCTCGGAACTCCAGCGGAAAGTCACCGAGCAGAGAGCCCTGAAGTCGGCCTAGACAACGCTCTCTGATGTAGGAGCCTGCTTGCAGGCGATTAGATTCGAAGAGGATCAGCTCGGTCATCCGATATAGAGTGATCCTGCAACAGGCTCGCCGCTTTCATTCTCCTCGTAGAGCGCCAAGCGAAACCCTAACCTACTTGAGTTCATTATTAACCCTGCCCTAGAGGATTTTCGCCATGATCTCTAAGCTGCGTTCGAGCCGCTTTATCGCCCTCATAGATTCGATTACCAATTCTATCCACAATTGCTAAAACCCCTTGATTCGGTGGCGTTTAATCAAGTCATGGAACGAATCAATGCCACAGTTGACGAACTTCAAAAAAGGTTCGAAACACTGACTCCCGCGCCACGAATTTCTAACAGTCTCAAAGCGCTCGTCACCGAAGGGAATATCAATCCCGACGAGATCATCGCGCTCATCCGGCTGGAGCCCTTGCTCGCGACTCGCATCATGCGGGAAGCCAACCAAGCCGCCGACGTCAAGTCGAAGGGCTTCTCGAGCATCGAGCAGGCCGCGACCGCGGTCGGCTTTGGGCGAATGTACGATCTGCTCGGAATCTACGCGTACCAATATTGCGACGAACTCGAAAGCAGCTCCACATACAGTCCCGAGGCCTGGAAGCGCGCCATCACTTGCGCCGTCTGCATGGAAAGCCTCGCCGCGAAGCACAAGCTCGATCCGCACGAAGCCTATTCGATCGGATTGCTTCATTCGCTGACGAACGCCATTTCGGAGGCCCACCTATACGGCTCGCGAGACGGCAGCGAAACGGACACGTTCGGTCGCTTGAACTCGCGATTGAAGAGCTTCGGCAGCTCCGGCCTCAATTACACGCTTTTCCGCGAATGGGGCTTTCCCGACAGTTTCACGGACCCTGTACGCTTCCAGTATTCGCCTCTCGATTGCATCACGACCGGGAAAATGGCCTGCCTGCTCAACCTCTCCAAGTGGGTCACAGGCGTCATTCGCGAATGCGACGAGCTTCCCGATCAAGAGATGGGACCCGATCTCCTCGTACTCAACCTCTTGGGCGAAGGCGAGCAGACGCTTTGGAATCTCGTGACGGACGTCAGCGACTGCCTCCAAAGGGCCGACGCCATCCTCCAAGGGAAATACAGCTTCGCCTAACAAGCGGATTTCCGAAAAACAATTTCGAACAAAAGGACGAGCCAACCGGTTCGTCCTTTTTTTGATTTCGAGCCGGTGGGACCGCCTCGAAGCGACCCTACTCCTGAACCGCGCCCTCCGCTTTCGGTTTGGGCAAATTGAGGATTAGCTCAACCTCTACGGGCTTGATCTCCTTCTGGATCTCCGGTGGTTGTTCCAACACGGGAAACTCGATCTCCGGCTTCGTCCTCCAGTCAAATCCCTGCTTGTCGTAAAGGTCCTGGTAGATCTTCGCGATCGCGATATCCGGATTCGGCGGAGGCTCTGGCGGCGCTACCGGTTCCGTGTCCTCAGCCATCTCGATCGAAAGGATAACCTGCTGCTTTTCCATATCCAGGAACTTGAAGGCGATTATCTTCAGATACGGAGCAGCCAGGACTAGAAAGGTGCACAGTATCAGCGTCGGTATGAGCGTAAGCTTCATGCTTAGGCCAATCGGCTTATCCAGCTTGCTGCGCCACGCTTTGCGCTTTTCAATGAAATCGGGTTCTTCTTTGGATGGAAATGGCATGGCAGTGGAGATTGACCTTCGCTTTGCAGAACGCGTTCCCCATAAACCTCAATATCTAAAACGACAAAACGCCGTTCCGCAAGCCTGGGATCCCAGGCGCTGACCCGCCAATCACGAAATGAATCTAGACGCCGACCCGGACCGCTCCGCCGTTCTCGCCATAAAAGTCGTCCCCAACGCGTCGCGAGATGAAATCGCTTCCTGGGAGAACGGAACGCTCAAGGTGCGGATCCAGTCGCCGCCCGTCGATGGAAAGGCCAACAATGCCCTCATCTCGTTTCTCTCCAAGCAGACCGGGATTTCAAAAACCGGATCGCAATTCAGCGAGGAACGAACAGCCGCCAGAAATGGATTGCATTCAACGGCATTGACCGTACGGGTTTGCTAAAGCTCCTCGGCCTCGAGGAGACATCGCATGGCTAAAGAAAAGAAAAGCTCAAAAGCCAAGAAGCCGAAGAAACGCAAGTTCATCGGTCTCGATAGCTTCGGCAACACCCCCGAGTTTCCCTACGTCCGGGCAAGCGCGTCGGCGATCCACAACCACGGGCTTTTCGCCGCCAAGAGAATTCCAGAAGGCGCTCACGTCATCCAGTATCTCGGCGAGCTGATTTCGAAGAAAAATTCGAACCGGCGCGGAAACAAACAGCACGACAAGTCACAATCGGATAACGTTGGCTCGGTATATATCTTCGACCTCGACGGGAAGCGCGACCTCGACGGGAACTTCGAATGGAACATCGCCCGCCTCGCCAACCACTCGTGCGAGCCGAATTGCGAAGCTCAAGACATTGAAGGGGAAATCTGGTTCGTCTCCCTGCGCAGCATCAATAAGAATGAAGAGCTGACGTTCGATTACGGATACGCCTTGGAACATTGGGAAGAGCATCCCTGTCGATGCGGAGCGGAAAGCTGCGCCGGATACATCGTTCGGGAGGAAGATCGCAAGAAACTCCGAAAGAAGATAAAACGCCAAGTGGAAGTCTGCGCCTAACACCCATCCATGCGTCGCCTTGGAATACTGATCTTCGCCTCTCTCTTCTCCATCGCTCCAATGATCGAGGCGGCCGTCCACGTCGTACGCAAAGGAGAAAGCCTTTCCACGATCGCGCGCGCTTACGATGTATCCGTTTCTTCAATTAAGAAGGCAAATAGCATCAAAGATGCCGACAAGATTCGCATCGGCCAGAAACTGCAGATTCCCGGCGCCGCCACTACATTCATCGAATACAAGATCCGAAACGGCGACAGCCTTTCCACGATCGCCAAAAGGCATGGAATCAGCGCCAAAAGCTTAGCCGCCTACAACGGTATTAAAAACGCGAACAAGATCCGCGCTGGACAAGTCATCCGCATTCCCTCCAAGAATGGGGCCCCCGTTTCCAAATACGCGAACTTGCCCTCGAGCATAATAAACGCCCTGGACAGAATCAAAATCAAGCGCGGCCAGTGGAAGAACATCGTCATCCACCACAGCGGAACTACCGCCGATCGGGCAGTCAATATCGCCCGCTATCACCGCGAAGAACGGCACATGGAGAACGGGCTCGCCTACCACTTCGTTATCGAAAACGGGACACGCGGCACCCGAAATGGCGATATCTACATCGGCAACCGATGGAAGAAGCAGATGCACGGCGGACACATGAAACTGTGGGCCCACAACCAGATCGCCATCGGGATCTGCCTGATAGGAAATTTCGAAAAAACGCGGCCCAAGGAAAAGCAGATGGAGCAGCTCGAAGCCCTAGTCGCCTATCTCTCAGAAAGGTCCGGAGTCCCCCCTAAGAACATCACCACTCACACGCTCATGCACCCCAAGCACACAGTTTGCCCCGGCAAGCTCTTCCCGACAAGCCGCCTGCAGGCCATGCAGAAATAGAAGATCCTCCCACTTAGGGAACCGGCCTCCCCGCGAAAACGCCCCTATTTCCCCGAGCGATCGTATAGAGCGAAATAGTCCTTCGAGAAATCCGCTTCATAGGGAACGCTCCGGTAATCCCCGAAACGCCACGATGTGATCTCCGGCTCATTGCGATACTCCTCGTCAATGCGGCGATACCTCCAGCCTTCGGGATCCTCCAGCTCGTAGCGAACCACCACCGACCAAATCAGCTGCTCTTCGTCCGATCCCAACGGTTGAATCCAGCCCATAACCTCAAAACGATTGTCCCCGAGCTCCTTGATTCTCGACCGGAAATCGCCCCAGACGCCATTCGAATTGAATCGAACTGGATTAAAATGGCTCTCCATGATCGAGACCAGGTGGAAGGTCTCCACGATATAGTCGCGGGCGATTTTGTAAACTTCCGCCCGATGATTCGATAATTGTTGCTCCTCAGGAGTGAACACAGGTCTGCTGGCCAAGCCGGAAAGGCTAAGGGTAATCATTAATATGAATGTGAGGCCGCAACGCATCCCCTCATCTATCGGCGCGAAACGAAGCCGAGTTAAATCTGCCCCTTGAGAGCGACGCAGCTCAAATCGCCAAGTCCAATCGCCGTAATGCAGGCAACCGGCCCGCCGCCCATCTCTCAATCGCCGTTTCCAACAAGGTAGGGACCGACTGCCAGACAATACACGCACATCGCCAGAACGAACCGCTAGCGTCGCCGCGTATCTGCATATTAAATACAATGAGTCCGGCAGAGACCGTCGCGAAAATGGGGTTGTCAAAGAAGGCCTCTTCGCTCAAGTTCGACCGAAGCCTCGGTTTCGAGCTTTCTTCCGGAATCTCAGGCTTCCCCACTCACTCCCCTCAAAGATAACCCTCGAATGACGCTAACGTGGGCGCCATTCGCAGCAACCCA
This sequence comes from Opitutales bacterium, assembly GCA_021772595.1. Lineage (GTDB taxonomy): Bacteria > Verrucomicrobiota > Verrucomicrobiia > Opitutales > Opitutaceae > Pelagisphaera. The sequence goes on along the minus strand of JAJFLS010000131.1, from coordinate 3,174 downwards.
CAAGAACAAATGGCAAAGACGTCAAACAACCGTAAAGGTAGTTTTCTATATTGGTCAGCAGAAACATGGGCCTTTCTCTCATTAAGGCTATTTCTTTCGCTAAGGTTTCTAGTCGCCGGGCTAGGAAAATTCAAAAACGAAGAAGGATACTCCTTCTCGAATATGTACGACGGCTTCGTCGCTAAACAGATGGCCGCGTTCAGCTCTCAAACAAATCTACCCGCATTCATTCACGGGCCCTACCTCCACACCCTAGCCTACCTCGAAATCGCACTCGGGCTTATGCTCTTGCTCGGCGTGCGTACCAAATACGCGCTGGCCGCGACCAGCCTGACCTACGTTTCAATCGCATACGGCCTTATGCTCCGAGGCAGCATCGACGGAGTCAACGGCATCGGAATACACCTGCTCATATCCGCTGCCGCCTTGTACTTCGTGCGACACAACAAGTGCGAGCTTCTGCGCTGAAGCCACCCCCCTTTGTCTTCATCTTTGTCATCGTCTTCGTCATAGTCTGATTCACAAAGACGATGACGAAGAGCGAGAGGCGAATACCACGTCTCTAAAAAAGCACTACTAACTGTAGAGCCCATCAATCAGGTCGCCGTACTTTTCGTCGACAACATGACGCTTGATCTTGAACGTGTTGGTCATCTCATCGCCCACCTCGAACGCTTTCGGAACCAGCGCGACCCCTTGAATTTGCTCGAAGACCTTAAACCCGGTCTCTTTTGAAACGAGGCGTTTCACTTCGACAGCGATTCGCTCGCGCGTCTCTGAATCCCCTGACAGGTCGGCGACCGAGTCCGCGGATTTTCCCAACTCTTGAAACCCCGCCAGCGATGGCACCACTAGGACGCCGAGCTGCTTCTGATCTTGGCCCACCACCATACACTGGTCAATCAGTGGCGATTCGCACAGCTTCGCTTCGATCGGGATCGGCTCAATGTTTTCTCCGTTGAGCAGAACGATCGTGTCTTTCGAGCGCCCCACGAGTTTGAGGCAATTGTTATAGGTGAAGATTCCGATGTCTCCTGTATTGAACCAGCCATCTTTCAAAACGCGTCCAGTCGCTTCGGGGTCCTTGAAATAGCCTTTCATAACCTGCGGCCCTTTCACATGGATCTCGCCTTTCAATCCGCGACCCTCGCCGCGATTCGACGCATTCGGATAAAGGATATCGCCCGTATTCAAATCCACGATCCGCAACTCCGTCTCGTCAAACAGCGGGCCCACCGTTCCGATGACTAGCTTTGGAATCGTGCGTACCGCGATCACCGGAGCGGTCTCGGTCAATCCATAACCCTCCTGCACAGGGACTCCTATATAATTGAAGAACTCGTCGACATGCGGCTGCAACGCGCCTCCTCCCGATACCGTTCCCCTAAAGCAGCCGCCGACCACCTGTCTCAGTTTTTTCAGGACAACCGCGTTCAGGACGAGGTAAGGCAAAACGAAAAGGATCGCCCGCGCGCCATGGTAGACCGCCAAGCAAGCCGATTGCAGAACATTCCTTCCGGTCAAATCGATCCGCTTGCCCTGAAGAAAAAACAGGGAGCCCTTAACCATGCGGGAGCAGAAATAGGCGAGATGAAACAGTCCCCTCCTAATCCCGCTCGAAGCGCTGACATTCTTCAAAATCCGTAGATAAAGATTCTCCCACAACCGCGGCGCCGAGGCCATCATAGTCGGCTTAACGTTTTTCAAATCGTCCCCCAGACTTCTCAAACTCGTGAAGTGGGTGCAGCAACCATTGCTGATCGCGATCATCTGGAATATCCGCTCGTAGCTATGCCAAACCGGCAAGATCGACAACAACCGATCCTCCGGCATCAGAGGGAACGGAAGGTTCCGCACCTGCGACGCCATATTCGCGTGCGTGAGCATCACGCCTTTGGGAGTCCCCGTCGTTCCCGAAGTGTAAATCACCGTGAACAGATCCTCAGGCTCGATTTCAGCCATGCGCGCCTCGACCCGCCGGTCGCCTTGCTCGCGAAGCGCTCGACCGCGCTCGATCAAGTCTTGCATGGTTGACACGCCTTCAGGCGCCTGACCGTTCGGATCCATCAGAACCAAATGGCGGACCTTCTCCATTTGCGGCATCAGCGTGATGACCCGATCCAGCAATCGCCGGTTTTCGACGAACACGATTTCGCTATCGGAATGGCTGACGATGTACTCGATCTCGCGATTGGTGATATCCGTCCCGCGAGGCACGACTACTCCGCCTGCCGTCAAAATCCCGTAATCCGCGACGTTCCACTCCACCCGATTATCCGAAAGCATGGCGACATGCCCGCGAGCTCCCAGCTCCCGCTCGATCAACGCCGTCCCCAGACACAGGCCGAGCGAGTACAAGTCCCGAAAGCTGACAGGATCGAAACCACCGCTCTTATTCCGGGCGGCAAACGCGGGCCGATCCCCGTAGCGTTCCGCCGCCAGCCTATACATTTCCGCCAGATTGCTCGTGATGACGCCCTTGTGAAAACTATTCGACATAACAGAAAAAGTTAAGAATGAGGCTCCTAGAAGTGAGGAAGGCGATGCCTCCTTACAAGCCAAAGCGACGGGCAAAAATGCCATAGCCATCAATGGTGATCCGCAAGCGATGTTCGAATCCCCTTTTTCTATTGCTCCCTTCGACGAAGGACCTCCAATAGGCGGCTTCACATGCCGGTCCTAAGCCTCACAGACATCACCATCAGTTTCAGCGGTCCCGCCGTTCTCGATTGCGTTTCCCTCCATATCGAAAAAGGAGAGCGTGTCTGCGTGCTGGGCCGAAACGGAGCGGGCAAGTCGACCTTGCTCAAAGTGATCGGCGGCATCTACGGGCCGAATTCCGGCTTGATCGCCTTTCCCGACGGAGGAGAAGCGGCGATGCTTTCGCAGGACATTCCCGATGAAACGAAGGGGAATGTCTTCGACGTCATAGCCAGCGGATTCGGAGCGCGTGGAAAAGCGCTTTCCCAGATTCGCGCGGGTCTGGACCACGAAGAGCTCGACCCGGACGCCCAATGGAAATTGGAGCAACGCGTCGAGCGGCTCGCCCAAGAGCTCGGTCTCGAACTTGACGCCAATTTCCAATCGCTCTCCGGAGGGATGAAGCGGCGAGCGCTTCTCGGTCGGGCCCTTTCCATCGAGCCGGCCATACTCGTGCTCGACGAGCCAACCAAC
>JAJFLS010000014.1 GCA_021772595.1 Opitutales bacterium | reverse complement strand
GAGCCAGAAGGTCAATGCTCAAGTCTTCAACGAAACGACAGGGGAAATTGAATACACTTTACCCGCGAGCGGAGGCGACACCCTTTCCCTGAAAATTTTCGACAAATCGGCCAGCTACACTGTCACTCTCCGCGACTCCTCCGGCAAGCAGCTCAAGAAGCTCAAGAAACAGCGCGCGAAGTAGACAGGACAAAAGTTTCGTGTAGCTACGCCGCAACCGCGGCGTGGCAATGGTAGGGCTGACTATCCCAGTCAGCCGGAGACGAGAATCGAAATCCAGACTCCACACCGCATCCGCAGTGTAGCTACATGAAAAGCTATTTCAGTGTAGCTACGCCGCGAAGCGGCGTGTTTTCAATCCAAACCGCAAGCTCCTCCGCCAATCCTAATTTCCAATTAGCCCCGGCTCTTCTGCGGTGGCGGCTCGTCGACTTTGTAATACTCCTTAAGGCGATCGAGTTCTCTTTTCATCTCGGAAATCTTCCCTGCGTTTTCGGGATTGTTGTAGGAATTGTTCATTTCCGACGGGTCCTTTTCTAGGTCGTAGAACTCCCACTCTTCGCCGCCGGGCACATCCATGCCGTAGAAGCGAATGAGCTTGTAGCGCTTGCCGGTCACGCCTTCGTGACGACGAACGCTGTGCACCGCGGGATACTCGTAGTAGTGATAGTAGAGAGACTTGCGCCAGTCCTTGGGCGTATCGCCTTTGAGCAAAGGCACGACGCTCTTGCCCTGCATATCGTCAGGGATTGGCGCTCCGGCCAGATCGAGGAAGGTTTCGGCAAAGTCGATGTTCTGCACGAGATCGCTATTGACGGAGCCCGGCTTGATCTTGCCCGGCCAGCGAGCGATGAACGGCGTGCTGAAGGATTCCTCGTACATGAAACGTTTATCGAACCAGCCGTGCTCGCCCATGTAGAAACCTTGGTCCGAGGAATACATCACGATCGTGTTATCCTCCAGGTCCATTTCCTCCAATGTATCGAGGACGCGGCCAATGTTTTCGTCGACGCCCCAAGTGCAGCGAAGGTAGTCCTTCAAATAGGTCTGGTACTTCCATTTAACCAGCTCCTTGCCCTCCAGTTTGTTTTCCGCGAGAAATGCGTTGCGGGCAGCGTAGTGTTCGAGGTTGAAATTAATACGACCACCGCCCTCGGTCACCTTCAAGTCGGTATCCATACGCATTGTATTCACAATGTTCATATCCTGCTTTTGAGCCGCAGTGGTCCGGGTCGCATAATCGTCGAACAGGTTATCCGGTTCGGGGATTTCGATGTCCTCGTATTTCGACATGTGACGCTCGGCTGGCTGCCAATTACGGTGCGGCGCCTTGTGATGGATCATCAGCATGAATGGCTTGCTGTCGTCCCGTTTGTTTTCGAGCCAGTCCAGCGCCTTGTCAGTGATGATGTCGGTGGTGTATCCCTTATAGCTTTTGGTGCCCTCTTCGGTCACGAAATCGGGATCATAGTACTTGCCCTGACCCGGCAGCGCTTCCCAATAGTCGAAGCCCTGCATCTGTCCGCTCAAGTGAATCTTGCCGACCATCACCGTCTGGTATCCATTTTTCTGGAGAATCTTCTGGAACTGCTGCTGGTCATGATTAAACGGACCCCTATTATCGTACTTCCCGTTCAAGTGACTGTGCTTGCCGGTCAGCAACGTGGCCCGAGCCGGCGCGCAAATGGAGTTACCCACATAACAGCGATCGAAACGCATGCCCTCGCTGGCAAGCCGATCCAAGTTCGGCGACGGATTCAGAGTCTGCAGTCGGCCGCCATAGGCGCCGATCGTCTGACGCGTGTGATCATCTGAAAAGATCCAGACGATATTCGGTTTGTCCTGAGCTGCTCCGGCAATTCCTGCCAGCAACATCAGAATAGAGACCACTTTAAATATAGATATTTTCTTCATAAATTTCTGCGGGGCTATAATTCGAATTCCTGAAACGGCGGCACTATTGGACGCTTACGTAATTCGAAAAGACAAACAAACCTATATTCGCTGCCGCCCCTTAAGTCTACTTTGTTAGATTTCGATTTGGCTCTTCTTTTTGGTAGGGCTGGAGCGGGACGCTCTCGCCCTACCTGTTAGCTCATTTAACTAAGCGAAGTATCAAGTGATCACGCAGAGCGGGTGAACGCTGTAAACTCAAATTCATTAACAACGCTCGTGCCTCGCTTGATCCACGCTGCGCGTGGGCAGGATCCCCGATTAATCGGGGGCAGGATTCGAAAACTTTGCATGAAGGACAAGATTTGATTCGAGTGCTCTTGCAGGTAATTGTGAGTGAATATTTTCATCAAACTGCCCACTGCGCTCAAGTTCGCGAAGAACGCAAAGGTCTAAAAAGCCTATGTTACGATTGTCTATTCAATGGAAAACTTCGCGTTCTTTGCGTACTTGAACCCGCCTCGCGGGTGGGCGGTTTATTTTCCTTGGACAACACTCACAACGCAAAGGCTCGACCGCCGTACCGAAATTGAACTACCTTCTCTCAATCTCTCCCACCCCCATCACCCCATCTCCCCCTCTCTCATTCCCCCATCACCCAACAACCAATCTACAATGCATAGCCCCAATCGACGAAACTTCATAAAAACAGCCGCTACTGGCGCCATCGCCGCGGGCTTGAGCCCCGCTTTCAGCCAGGCCCAAGAGGCCTCCCTTCGGCAAACTCAGGGCAAGCCAAAAGTGGTCATTCTGTTCATCGACGATCTCGGCTTTGGCGATATCGGTTGCTTCGGAAACAAGCGGATCCCCACGCCGCATATTGATTCCTTGGCCACCCGAGGCGCGAAGTGCACAATGTCCTACATCACAAATCCGCCTTGCTCGCCCAGTCGCTGCTGTCTCATGACCGGCATGTACGCGCAACGCTTTGGCAAGTCAGGCATGGCGCGCGGCCTGCCCATCCCCGAAGATCACCCGACCCTGGGCGAATTCATGCGCGACGCCGGCTACGTGACCGGGCAAGTCGGCAAATGGGATATCGGCTCCAACGGACAAGGCCCTCATCAGCGCGGTTTCATGGAAGTGGCCCGCAACGCTCCCGGCGAGCAATACGACCGCGAACGGGAAGACGGCAGCTACGCCTACCTCACCGATCTCGATGGCGACTACATGGCCGAGTTCGTCGACCGGAATGCCGACAAACCGTTCTTCCTCTATTTCTCGCCCTTCGCCGTTCACTCCAAAGTTGCGAACACGCCCCAGCATTACCGGGACCGCATTCCAGGCGGCAACGGCACCGCCTACGAAGGCGCTGTACTGGCGGTTGACGATGCAGTCGGCAAGCTTCTCGCCAAGCTGAAGAAACACGATTTGGAGAACAACACCCTCATCCTTTTCACGGGAGACAACGGCGCCAATAGAAGTGAAGGCGGATCGTCCGAACCCTATCGAGGCGGCAAGGGGCCCGACACCCAACAAGAAGGCTGGGTGCACACACCCACCATCGTTACCTGGCCAAACGCGATTCCCGCCGGCATCACCTTCGACGGAATGATGGGAACAATCGACTTTTACGCCACCGTGGCCGCTGCCGCCGGAAAGCCCTTGCCCGAACGCTGCGACGGCAAAGACCTCGTGCCTTACCTAAAGGGGAACAAAAAAGAAGATGTCCACGAATACATCTTCTGGCACAACGCCGACCCCACCGACGAGCCGCGCCGCAACCTTTACGCTACACGCTGGAAAGACTACCGCCTGATTAAGTATCCAGATGGTTGGCACTTGTACGACCTCAAGAAGGACCCAAAAGAAACCAAGAACCTGGCAGCGAATCGTCCCGAAGTGGTCGACAATATGCGCCGACACTATGACGCCTTCGTCGAAACCCTTCCTCCACTAAAGCCCAGCGCCAACTACAAAGGCGGCGGCCAAGTCCCAAAAGGCTGGGGCTGGGAAATCGGCAAGGGGTGAGGGTTGGTCGAGCGTTTACGTATCGATATATTGATTACGTATCTCCTACTCCTCTTTCGTACCCTGATCGCCCTACCTCTCACGTGTAGCCACTTACGCTTTTTCAACAGCGGCGATAGCTTTTACAGCGGCGCTGAGCAGGCACTCGTTCAGCGCGGGATGGATGTAGATCATATTGGCCAACTCGCGGACGTCGTTCTTCAGCCGCATTACCACCATGACTTGATGCAATAGAGTTGAGGACTCGGGGCCGACCAGATGGCAACCGAGGATGGAATAGTCGTCCGGCGACACAATGAGCTTCACTCGTGGGTAATCGATGCGCATGGCCATGGCGCGGGCGCTTGCTAGCCAGTTTTCGACCACGGCGACATAGGGACGGCCGCCCACCTTGGCCTGTTCCTCGGTCAGGCCGATGGAGGCGACCTCGGGATGCGAATAGATCGCGTGGGCTACAAGGCGCTCGTCGATCGGTTCGTCGAGCCCGTTGAGGAATCGTTGCCGCAAATGAAACACTTCATAGGATGCGGCGTGCTGGAGCATAAAACGGCCGTTGACGTCGCCGACAGCGAAAACTCCTGGGACTATCGTCTCAAGGTGATCGTTAACAGGAAGAAATCCTCTAGCGTCGGCTTCCAGCCCGGTGTTCTCCAAATCGAGCGACTCTGTGTTGGGTCGACGCCCGATAGCGAAAAGCACGCGTTCTGCAGTAAACGTCTCGGTCTTCCCATGGATTGAAAAGCTAGCAGTGAACCCGCTGACATCGTGCTTGAGATCGGCGAGGGTCGCATGGCAATGCGTTTCCACATCGCGTTCGAATTCTTTCTGAAATACTGATTCGATGTCGCTGTCCTCTCGTCCGAGCAGGCGACCGCCGCGGGCGAACAGCCGGGTTTCGGTACCGACTCCAGCGAAGAATGCCGCCATCTCGCATCCTATTACGCCACCGCCAATCACCATGAGACTATTGGGCGGATCGGCTTCGAGCGGGAAGAGCTCATCGCTTGTCCAAATGGGAAGGTCTCCATAAGGAGGGAGCCTCGGTCGGCTTCCGGTGGCCACGACAAGCTTGTCCGCTGTGAGTTCGCGGTCTCCCACGACAATGGTTTTAGGGCCGACAAAGCGGCCCTCGGCACGAATCAGATCCACGCCGGCGTCAATCGCCCGGCCCTCGTAGCGGCCATCCACACCACCGACATAGTCATTCACGCTTTCGAACATGCGATTCAAATCCACGTGCTTCAGTTCCGCATCGACGAAGTGCCGGTCCGCATGACGAATATGGCGAGCCGCCTCGGCGAAGCCGATGAGGAGTTTTGACGGAACACAGCCCCGATTGGGACAGACTCCACCGAGCTTATCTTTTTCAATTAGGGCGGTTTTCCAACCGGCTTTGGCAGTGGCAAACGCGAGTCCGCTGGCACGGCCGCCGCCGAGGACGATGAGATCGTAGGTTTCGGGCATTTCAGGAAAGCTGAGAGATGAGTCTTTCGATTTCGTCCCGCGCAGTCAACCCGGAGAACCAATCCTCCGGCAGTGCAGCGGCTTCCTCCCTTAAAACTGAGCGCCGACTACTCATACGACAAGCTCATGTCGGGCAAGGCGGCGGCCAAGTCCCCAAAGGCTGGGGCTGGGAAATTCGGGTAAGGTTAACATACGAACATCAGAACCACGCCACAGGGGCGCGTTGTAGCTACGCGAGGAACTCGCGTGGACAGAGGTAGATCCACTATTATCCGCAGGAGGCGCTCTTTCGTCGGATACAGGGCCTTGACCCTCAATTACCCTCTACTCTAAATACAGGATCTGCCCCTCATGAAAACAAATCGCTTCAGAAGATCGCTCGCATTCCTAGTCATAATTCTGACAGCAGGAGTCGCCGCTTGCATCGTGTCGTGCACGAGCGTCGATCAGCAAGAAAACGTGTTCCTTGAAACGCACACCAGCTTGAGAACAGCTCCTACCGGAGCCGTCGAATTGATGAACGGCGACTATCAAAGTGTGATGCTCAACACGCCCTGCCCTTTCCGAGTATTCTCGCCCATCGATCCGAAGTGGACTGCCTTAGTAGACGAAGACCCCATAGCGTCTCAAGGAATGCGTCTGGTCGTCTACGTCATGAACCTCGAGGGCATGCCACGCCCGAGCGAGGCCACCGATAGGGAGATCATTGAAGATCTCATTGCAGATGGATTCTTGGTAGTGACGGTTGATTTCTCAGGAGGACGAATCGAGGATAACCTTGAATTCCAGAAGGACATCAACGGCCTATTCTGCGTTTTTGGAGGCGAGTGGCATGCGCAGCAACGTTACTACACCGAAAACAGAAAAAAGCTTCTTCAGTATCCAGGCCCCAACGACGGGACGTCATTTACTTCGTTCGAATACTCCCGAAATGGATCCACCGTCTCGATCCCAGTGAACAGGGCTGGCCTTTACGTCGTCCCATCGGGCTATACCGTCGAACCCCATCTTGTCTTTAAAGAGAACATTCAGGGAAAGGACTCGAAAGGTCAGGACCGAACGACTCTATTTATGGATATCGTGTATCCAAAACCTTCGAGCAATACAAAAAAAATCCCCATTCTTTTCGAGGGAAGCTCTACCGGAACGGGTGAATTTGTAGTGAACGCGAACACGCCCATATTGTATTCATGGCTATTTAACGGCTATGCATTTGCCTCGATATGTTATGTAGATCCCGAAAACGACAATAATGCTTTCTCGGTGATCCACGGCCTCCGCTACCTGCAATCGCAAAAAGAACGATTCTCCTTGTCCGGCAAGATTGGTACGGCAGGGATATCCAAATCCTGCGCCCGCTGCTATTCCGAATCCAATTTCAAGGAACACCAAATTGATATGGAAAAGGAACCCTATGGGAATGAATCCAATCGGGTTCAAGTAGCCATGCCTGCGGTCGGTCGGTATCCCGAGTCAACCTGGAAGAACCTAGATGAAAGCTCCCCCGCACTCGTTCTCTCTTGGAACCATCTAAACGGAGGCGGGAAGAGCAATGGCCACGAGCATCGAACCATTCAAGCGGCCTACGAAAAGGCCGAGATTCCAGACAAATGCCTCTATTTCTCTTCCCCCTTGGCTGGTCATGAATACAACGTTTATCACCTCAACGAGATCATGGCGTTCTTCGACCAACACTGCAAGTAGCTCGGAAGAGGAACTACAACTTATAATACTCTTCCCAACCTTTGCGCGGCGCTGGATCGAGTAGAGCATTGCCGGTTTTATTATTCGTGATCTGCCGGGTTTTCGAATCGAACTTTATGGTGCCTCCGAGTCGCTGAGCGATCACCCCGAGATTGAACACTTGGGTGAGCTCTCCGCTAATATGGAAAGGCGAGCGCGATTCTTCTTCGCCTTTGCAGGCCAATAGATAGTTGGCGTAGTGGTTCGAGTTCTTGCCGGAGATGCGGGGCAAGGTCTTACGCACTTCCATAAACTTCTTTTGCGGGACGACCCGCAGGGAATCCGAGTGGCTGCCGCCCGCGAAGGTCAGATCTTTGCCATAAATGATTTTTCCCGGTTTGCTTATGTTGAGGGGTTTGATCTCCGTTTTTCCCGTATTGGGATTCTTCACGGGCTCGCCAAACTCCTCTTCGACTTCCGGTTGATTCTTAGTACCATCGTACCAGGTGACCGTACAGGGCGGCATCGCTTTTCGCTTGGAAAATTGAAACTGGATCGTGGAGGCTTGAGGGAAGACGAAGTCGTTCGCCCCATCGCGCTTCAACGCGGAAATCGTGCGTGGCAGCCCTAATTTGAGGAAGCGATGAGCAGTATCCAATATATGAGGACCCCAATCGCCGAAGGCGCCGCTGCCGTAGTCGAACCAGCTGCGCCACTCTTGCGGGTGGAGTTTATCGCTGAAAGGATGTACTGGACCGCTGCAATGCCAAGTGTCCCAATCCATGCCGTCGGGAAGCGGCTGACTCGGGTATTTGGTGACTGACTCGCCCCAGCCATGCCAGCGGCGATCTTTGTTCATGAATGCGCTGATGCGTTCGACGTCTTTGATGATCCCCGCTTCGGTCCACGCCTTGAATTGAAAATAGTTGGCGCCCGAGTGGCCTTGGTTGCCCATTTGCGTGACCACGCCGCTGCGGGCAGCCAAATCGATGAGGCGCTCGCACTGTCCAAACGTATGGGCGAGCGGCTTTTCAACAAAAACATGCTTGCCGAGCGACATCGCTAGCATGGCGACGCAGAAGTGGGCATGATCTGGAATCGCGATGAGTACGGCGTCGATTTCGTCGCCCATCTGATCGAACATCACCCGGAAATCGGTAAAACGTCGAGCATTCGGGTGAGCGGCCTGGGACTCTTGCGTGTGTTTGCCTTTTAGGTCCACATCACAGAGCGCCACGACGTTGCAATGGCCGGAGGCGAACAGATTCTTCAAATCGCCTTTTCCCTGATTGCCGATTCCGATTGCAGCGAGATTTACGCGCTCGCTAGGCGGGAGCTGCCCTCCGCTTGACTTCTGACCGAACACAAAATGGCTCGGCAAGATGGAAAATGAGGCAAAGAGCGCTGAACGCTTCAGGAATGTTCTACGGCTACTTGTATGGGGCAGTTTCTTCACGCGACCAATCTTTGGTAAGCTACACGAAAATCGCAAGCCTCAGGATGCTTCTGTCAGAAAATGGGGTAAGAAATAGAAAGAGAAGTTAATACTTTTCCCTTTGTTTGCCATCCCGGGCAAGCCCTCGATCGCAAGATATGGCTCACTGCAATCAGCGGGGAATGAACTCAGCTTCGATTTTTCAGCGGTCCAGCCCCCGGTTGGCGCGATTGTTATCCTCGGCTCTAGCCTTCCGAATCGCCTCGCGCTGCTGATCGTTGTAGAAATCAGTAGCGAGTGGCTTGCGTTTCCGGCCCGAGAGCTTTTCCAGCATCCCGAGTAGAGTGTCGACAATTACGGGTTCGGCATTGGTTTCCAGACCTGCAGTGCGGGCGGGCCAGGTCGTATAGCCACCGAGAAAATGTTGTTCCGGAGGTGGAATGTATCCGGCTGCCCCATTAGCAAGTTCCATATTGAAAGTAGTTTTAAATGGGCTCTGAGCTTTGAGTTTCAATCCAGTGATTCCGTAGACTTCATTTGGCATGGCAGTAATGCCGAGGTCGCCGATACTAATCGCCTGGAGAATAAGCTCCTCCTTAGGGTGATCACGAAACCAGAGGACCTGTTCGGCGTAGACTTCCGGTCGATTTTCCGGGCGACGATCCCCGCGCTTGGCGTTAAGTCCCCTAGCCCAGGCCAACCGTTCCGCGCCAGCCAATCGACGGTCAAGAGTGATGGTGGTTTCGTCCATTGCCAAATCTGAGGCATCTATCTTGTAATCGATTTTTTGGTACGCATCGAAAGCAATACTAGTCAGCTCGTCCGTGTACTGCTCGATTCCGTAGTTTTCTTTTTTGGGCCTGGAATAATCCATCCAGTGAAGGTCGCCGGATGTGCCTTGCGACATTGCGGCGACAAAGGGCGGTTTTACTGAATCGGAAATGGAGATCCTCAATTCCATTAGCTCGCAGAACCGGCCATAATAGTCTGCGGAAAAACCACCGCTAGCGCCGAAGTAGTGCATCGAATAGTTGGCCAGCAAACCGATGGGGCGGCTTCCGTCCACGGACTCGATACTGAGCAACGTAAGGCCGGAATCGACCGGTCCGGATTCACCGATGTAGTCAGGGTTTTGATACCGTGGATGCATCATAGCCCGGACCGTCTTCTCCCCAAAGGGATCATCGGCATAGCTGTCCGGATGCTTCAGCCAGCGCCGGTTATGAGTATGGTCCGGCGCATCGACGACCGTCCAGCCAGTTCGAGCGGGTTCGAGATTCTCAAAGGCCGAGGCGATCCCCTCGGCAATTTTTGGTGGTAGAAATGTTTCATAATTGGGATCGCTGCTGCTGCCAAGACACAGATCCATGACGCTTGGCGCGCTGTGGGTGTGAGTGGAGGAAATCAGGATGCGATCAGCGGGAATACCGGTTTGTTTACTGGCCAAGGCCTTGGCTTGGTTGCAGACGTCTCTGGGAATCATGCAGGAATCGACCACGGCGATGGCAATGATTTCGTCCTCTGACTTGAATACAAAACAACGGGCATGCAAGCGGTCGAGAACCTGGTCGAAGGTCTGCTGGATGAAACCGCCGTTGCGGATGGCGGGTAGCGTCTCCGGCGTGATGTCAATCGCGTAAGCGCCGGCAGATAAATCAGCCCGTGCGCCAAGCCCCGATCCCCAAATAACGAGACTCAGGGCGAATACCTGGAGGTGACAAAAACGAATGGGCGAGTAATTCATAGAGGCTTCCGAAGAAAGGATTTTTGTCCGACTAGTCATCGCTTCGCCACAGGGAATTGAGCATGCGCCCGGAGCTTTCCACAATCATATAACCGGCGTTTGCCTCCAGTCGTGTCCAACTGATCGGCTGTCCCGAATATCCACCGCCCAGGATACCGTATATAGTCGGGCAGTAGCCGCCGTAGCCGTCGGTGAGCCCCACCACTGCGGTGATGGGAGCAGGGCTGCGGCGTTTGATGTCCAGGCCAAACTGACAGAACAGTTCACAGGGTTGAGTGGTCAGCGCGACATCGCCGATACGCACGACATGAATCGGTAATGTGTCGATGGGATTGTCGCCGTATGAGTCCTGCAAATGCACCGCTCCAAATGCCATAATCATCGTCATCCCGCGGATGTTCTTCCCAGCATCTATTTGAGCCAAGACCTGGCGGGCATCGGCCAGTGTTTCCGGCTTGGGTAAGCGTACCTCGACCTGCAGGTCTTCGTAGGTGTGACCGAGGACTGGCCGCTCGTGGTATTTCACATCTCTATAGAGCCGCAAAGTTTCATCGACCACTAGGCGGCCGATGCGAAGCAGCTTTTCCTCGCGGGATTCATCGCCGGGCTTGAGCTGGTTTTGTATGGCGATATCTCCTTGAGCTCCGTTCAGGTAAAGCACCGGTATTTGGCCAAATTCTTCTCGGAGGATATCCCGAGCTTCGCCGATAAAATCAGACGAGTAGATACCCGCTGCGTAAAAAACAGTCGGATGCGTTGTGTTGTGATACAGGATCGAGATGAGCTTGTCGTTCTCGTCGGCGGCAAACAACGCCAAGTGCTGCGGATCGTCGGGACCTTCCAGGCCGGCGAAGTCTTTTCGCGTAGTGTCGCCGTGCATGCTATGCGTGCCGTCGGCCCAACAGACCCGGCGATTGAAACCGATTTGAGCCGTTCCTTTTCCCCAACCGATCTTACCAGGACGAGCGGACTTCACCGCTTCCTCGGCAAGTTCCACCAACCAGCCTTCGAGCCGGTCCAGGTATTCGAAATCGAGTGGCATCAAGTAGTTGGTCTTCAGCACCGACGGGCCTCCGTGCGTATGCGTACAGGAGAGAAGAATGCTGCGGGCCGGAATCCCTGAAGCCGATGCCATCGCTTCGCGCGCGCGAACTGCATAGGATGACTCGAGCCCGGCCAGGTCACAGCTTACCAGCAGAACCTCAGTGTCGCCATTAGACAAATACAGAGCATTGGCTTCCAGGTCGTCGCGGATTTTCGCTGCTCTTTTTGGCACTCCGGCGCCCTGCACCCAATTGCCGATATCATTGTTGATTATGCTGCTGGCAGCGCCGATCTGCAGCAAGGGTGTATTCGCTGCTATCTCCGAGCTTTGGGCTAGAACCCAGAACACAAGCCCAACCACGACCAAGGGAATTTTTGCCGATCTAAACCGTTCTTTCATACTGCTTTCATTCATCTCATTATTTCGCTGCGGCGACATAGGCGATTACATCGGCTAGATTTTGCTGAGTAAGACTCGTTTCCAAGCCGTCCGGCATGAGCGACTTTCCGGTATTGGTCAACGACACCAACTCAGACCGCAGAATCACATGCTTCTGATTCGCCTGATCCTTAATCGTAATGTTAGTGCCGGTTTCCGAAATCAGAATCCCCAGGACCGCGCGACCGTCTTTGGCTCTGGCCAGATAGGATCCGTATTTACTTTCCACAGACGCATTCGGATCCAGGATACCAGACAGGAGCGAACCGGGTTTGCGGTCGGTGACCGATGCGAGATTCGGCCCAAGTTCAATCCCCACTCCATCCAGTTTGTGACAAGCGATACAGACGCTTTGAAAAACCCGTTTGCCGCGTTCCTTGTCCCCTTTTAATTTCAGCGCCGGTTGGTAGACCTTCACCACACTGAGACGATCGGCGCTGGATGTTGGCAGCAACTCTTTTGCCCGTGTCCTCATCTCTTTGTCAGGATGGGTAACTAACAACTGCCGAATTCCCGCGCTTAGATCTATGTGAGCGACCTGTTTGCTTTCGATCGCGTCGAGCAGTTTCGTCAGCCAACCTGAACGTGTCGTCAAAACGTTCAACGCCTCTGAACGAATCAACGAAGTGTAACTAGGCCAACCAGCTACCAGTACTTCCGGCACCTGCGCATCTGGCAACGTGCCCAAATGAGAAATGACTGCTACCTGAATCGCGACAGGAGTTTGCAAGCGCAACAAAGATCCGAGCGACTCGATATCCACGGCACGCGTATCCAATTTTCTCGCCATCAAGCGAATCGCCGCTTTTCGCCGCGCTTCAGGCGAGCCACCGTTGAGAGACGTTTGTCGGGCCGAAGCGATCAATCCTTCGACACGACCCATCACATCCGAGCGTACGCCGCCCTCCCCTCGATTCGTCGTTTTCCGCCGATCCAAAGCATCGAGCAAATTGGCCACCGCTCCATACTGCCACTCGAGATCTGTTCCTTTCATCAACAGAGCATCTAGAGCGCTAATCGTCGCATCGCGATTATCATAGGCAACGGCTAAAGCGAGCAGAGGACCGAGAAGCTCACCACCCTGTTTAGCCTTAACCCGCTCAGCCAATAGAGAACGCAAAACACCCGCCAAATTTTCCGTATTCACAGAGCTGATAATCGCCATCGCCATATGCTTATCCGCTCCCTCCGTAAACGCCAGGCGACCCAATGCAGTCTCTACACTCTCTCCACTCCACTCGCCCAAGCTGTATGCAAGTTGCATACGAACTTTAACATCCGTGTCATCAACCTTTTTCACCAAGGCTTCTCGCAATTCCGAATGATCGCTACTCAACGTTTCCGACAACCGTATCGCATGCCTTCGAACGCCGGGCGATGAATCGTTTGCCGCGCCTAATAGAATTTTGGGATCCAAGGCCCCCAATCCATGCAAGGTATACAGCGCATGCAAACGCGCCAGTGGTTCGCTGCTGGCTGTCGCCATTTTCGCTAACTCAGGAATAACGGCGGAATCGTTACGATCTACCAGCAGAGCCTGAGCCGTATCCCTTTGCCAGCCGTTACGGTTCTCCAGGGCCGACACCAGTTCGCTGCTGGCCAGCTTTTTGAAATTGGGCGCCTGGCGCAAATCCTGTCCCTTGCGATAAACCCGGTAAATCCGCCCCCGATCATCGCCCAGACGATAGAACTCCCTTAGCTCTTCCTTTCCTGCTTCCGGCAGGAACTGTGGATGCTCAATCATATAACGGTACATATCCGCCACCCAAAGAGCGCCATCAGGGCCGGTCCGCGCCATTACTGGACGACTCCAGCGATCCTTCGAGGCAAAGAAATCCACGCCGTCCTCCACTTCCACCGGGCCCTCCTTCGACACCGTAAAGCTCGGGCCACTCGACTGCGACCGGTTGTGCTGAACTAAGTTGCCAAACGGTTCGCAGGTGAAGATATCGATCGTGTCCAATCCCGATTCAGGGAATAGCAGATCATCCCGATAGACCATGCCCCCGCAAGCCGAGGTAAACCGTCCTACCTGCTCGAATCCGTGAAAACGTTTCTGGTACTCTTTGTATGGATACACTTTAGGATTCCTGGGCAGCACTAATTGATTGCGTGGATCAGGCGAAGCGGCATGGGGATTGCGTCGGATGTATTCATCCAGTAATACATAGTGCCACATCGGGTAGCTATTCATCTCGCCAAACCAGTTGCCCCAGTCGTCCCGATTGCGGCCAAACTGACTCGGACCGGATTGCGGATCCAGCTCGCCGGTTTCCGGATTGAAACGAAAATCCCGACTGCCCAGTTCAATTACGTTCCCGGTTTTCAAGGATTTGATACGACTGCCGGCGCCATATTTCGTAGTATGAGCCCCACTGGCGCAATAGATCCAGTTGTCCAGACCCCGGATCAATCCGTTCACGCGCAATTGCTGATTCCCCGCCTGAAAGCCTTCGAACAGCACATGCTGCGCGTCCGACACCCCATCCCCGTCACTGTCTTTCAGGTAAAGAATCTGGGGGGCCGCCGTCACCAGCACGCCCTTTTTCCACGGCAAGACTCCTGTCGGGAAAGCCAAACCTTCGGCAAACACGACCGACTCGTCATAACGTCCATCGCCGGTGTTGTCCCGCAACCACCGCACTCGACCGCCAGGTTTCCCCTCGCCATCCATACCCATGGGGTACCCCGCCATCTCTGCCACCCACATCCGCCCATCGGCACCCCAGGTAAAGGCAACCGGATCAATAACGTCCGGCTCGGCTACAACCAGTTCTACCTCGTATCCATCAGGGACATGCACCAGCGCCAGCGCATCCTCCGACTCCACCGGCTGAGAGTCCGGTTCTCGGGTCGCGGCGCCGAGTTGCAACACCGCCAGGCAACCGGCGATAAGGCAGAAGTTGAAGGGATTGAGTTTCATAGCCATTGGAAACAACGCGGAATCATCGCAAGAGTTGGGGCACTGGATCAGCAACTTTCCCAGGGGAACGCTGGCCCTTGCCCCGCACTCCTTGATCGCCGAGCTCCGCTCGCGCTTTATCGGCGATTCTTCGAAGCCGAGCCACGACATCGGGATGCTCCGCGGCTACATTCTTTTCGCTGGCTGTATCTTCAACTAGGTTGAACAGCAGATACCCCGCTTTTTCCGCCCTTTTGAAATGCGGATGCGGTCGCGTTGTCTCGACCGGAAGAAACAGTTTCCAGGGGCCAGAACGAACCGCCTGAAGTTGTTCCTGATGGTAATAGTAAAAGGATTCATAGGGCGTTTTCTCGTCCGGACCACCGAAGAGAAGCGACGCGATATCGTGACCGTCAATTCTGCGGTCCGACGGCAGCGAGCCACCCGCCAATTTCGTGAAAGTCGGCAAAAGATCCATCGTCGTCGCAAATTCATTGCAGACCGTGCCAGCCGGGACTTTCCCCGGTTGCCACACGATAGTCGGCACGCGAAAAGCTCCCTCGCTCGTCGTGTAGCCTCTGCCATGCAGCGGAAGATTCGATCCGCGCCGCAGGTCCCCTGGCGTCCGGTTGATCGGTGCGCCATTATCCGAAGTCCAGATCACGAAAGTGTTCTCGGCGATGCCCAGTTCGACGAGTTGATCGAGCATGACACCCATCGACCAGTCGAGTTCCTCTATCGAATCCCCCCAGGGACCGTTTCTGCTCTTGCCTTTGAAATCCGGACTGGAAAAAGGCGCCGTCGTGCTGCCAGGCATGGCTTGCGGGAAATAGAGAAAAAACGGTTCATTCCGATGCTCGCCAATCCACTTCATAGCCCGCTCAGTGAGGCGTTTCGTGAGCGTGTCGCGATTGCAGGGCGCTTCGACGACGGTTTCGTTCTCCATCAAAGGAAGCGGCGGCCAACCAGGCTGCTTGTCGCCGACCATGTCATCACTGTACGGAAGGCCGAAATACCAGTCGAATCCTTGGCGCGTCGGCAGGAATTTCAGCTGATCGCCGAGATGCCATTTCCCCACGATGGCCGTTGCGTATCCCTGTTCCTTTAGCGCTTCCGCGATGGTGATTTCGTCCGGATTCAGTCCGTAGGGCGAGACCGGTCGCAACACCCAACCATCACGATCCGTCACATGCATCCCGACGCGCTGCGAATAACAGCCGGTCATGATACTAGCCCGCGAAGGGGTGCAAACCCCTGCGGTGACGCAGAAATGGGTGAACCTCCTGCCTTCCTCCGCCATGCGGTTAAGGTTCGGCGTTCGGTGCAAGGTCGAGCCGAAAGGCTCGATGTCGCCGTATCCGAGATTATCACAGAAGATGACGATGAAATTCGGCTTTTTCTGATCCGCATGGTCCGCTGCATATAGCCCGCAAAGCGAAGTCAGAAGTAGGCCGACACCGGCCGCGCGAATTACCGATAGAAATTTGCTTTTTAGCAACGTAGCTGTGGGGCTTGGGATTTTCCGTCTCCACGCAAAAGCTGCGCAGAGAAATGTAGGGGGGATGAACGAAAACTCGCAGCGTAGTGATCACGATACGAGGCATTTTGATCTGAAGAAGATTCTCAACGTCTAATGGGACGCTTTAAAATCGTCAACTCTCATGTCGTCATTTGGCGGCTTAGCGTGAGACCTTTTCAATTCCACAAAAATATAGAGAGAATGCTTCTGTCAAAAATTGTGGCATCAGTTTCTCCAGCGACGCGGAAAGGTCTATCGCAGGGCTTCCGCTTCTTGGATTTCCCGCCAAAGCTTGCTGGTTTTTTTGGTGCGTTCGGATCCATTCAGCTCAGTTTCCCATCCGAGATCGCCCTGTTCCCCCATCCAGTGATCGAGTCCTAGAGAAAGTTCGTTTTTAACTCCCGAGAGCTCCTCCCGGTCAATGAGGTTGTTGAGACAGAAAGGGTCGCCGATGATATCGTAAAGCTCTTCAGCAGGCCGATAGACCATTTTATTTATGTAATCCTTCGCGTTCTGGTCGCCAGCTTCAGCCATGCGAACGAGCTCCCCCCGCCAGCCTGCGCTCTCCGGTTTTAGCTTGGGAGTAAAGCCTCCAGTTTGCGAATACGTAATGGGAGCGCTGGGTTTAAGATTTCGGATGTATCGATAATTCCGAT
>JAJFLS010000130.1 GCA_021772595.1 Opitutales bacterium | reverse complement strand
GATGACAATCCGGTGAATGTCAAGGTCGCCCTGCATATGCTCAGAAAGCTGGGTTATGCTGCGCACACAGCGACTAATGGCGAGGAAGTGATCGTCGTCCACAAGGAGAATTCCTACGATATCATCTTGATGGATGTTCAGATGCCGGTGTTGGATGGACTTGAGGCGACTCGTCGTCTGCGGGAGGAGTTTCCTGCGGAATATCAGCCGACAATCATCGCGATGACCGCCGGAGTTACGGAGCTCGATCGAAGCAAGTGCGAGACTTCGGGAATGGATGACTTTGTGAGCAAGCCGGTCAAAATCGATAGACTCAGAACGGTTCTTGAAGCGGCGATCGCTTCTCGGGCTAGATAGAGACTAGTCCGCCACCTCTGGATCCATTTACCATTGGGTTCCTGTATTCTATTTTTCGGGGCGGATTTGTTGCGATTGGATTCTTAGCGGAGCCGTTGGCAGATTGTGATTTGCGATGCTCTAGATAGTTATAAGTATACGGCTTGAGCCTCCATTGGAGCTTGTCTCTAACGAATCAGTAAAGAAAGGCTGAATATAGGGAAATATGAGACCAATACTAATAGGAATGGGGGCGATAATTAAGGTAAAACAAGCCTGAGACGATTGGGTAAATAGCTGTAATAACTCTCGTGAACCCTCGTCCCAATCCCATGATGCGCTCTATTTGCGTCGCCGTTCTGATAGCACTCGCCTCGCTGGCGCGCGGTTATGACGGCGTTGGCACTCCGCTGGTGAGCCATGTACCGTCCGAATCGATTTACGGAGCGAATCAGTATCGTGAGATCGGCGAGGATTCGACTGGGAGAATGTACGCGATTCTCGAGGATCGCATTGTGTATGGAGATGGGGAGAATTGGTACGAGATCGAAGGGCTACCGAAGGCAGTGGTTCGAAAGGCTATTTTCGGAAATGACGGGGAAATCTACATCGGCCTGAAGGAGGACCTTGGATGTGCGGAGATTAATAGCGATGGGCTCTGGGAATATCGCTCGTTGCTGCCGGAATTGCCGAGCTCATATAGCGGCCACGTCAATTGGTCCCCGCACATCGTCGATGAGGAAGGCTATCTGTATATTTCGGTTGGCCTGGAGATTCTCGCATGGAAGCGAGGGGAGCCGCTCAAGAAGTGGAAGGGCCGGAGAGGGGGTCGCGTAGGAGGTCTGTTTAAGATTGGAGACCAATACCATTTCTACACGGCCCTGCCGAGATTCGGCCAGTTGAATGAGGATGGAACTGTCGAATGGATCCGGGGCGGGCGAAACGTCCTTCCTCTGGTTCATAATTACACAAGATTGAATGACCGGGAGGTACTGCTTGCAACGGGGGATGGCGGTCTCGTCAAGTACGATGGCGATCGTCTCGAGCCGTTTGAGATTCGATTGGATGGCGAGCGGAAAGAATATTTGGTGTGGAGAGTAGAACGGCTTGAAGATGGCCGTTTAGCGGTCTTGACGTATCACGATGGTGTGCTCGTCGTTTCTTCGGAAGGCGATATCGAGCACGGGATATCTCAATTCGGAGCCATCAAGGTGAACTCTTTGCAGTGCTCTTTCGTTTCTAGCGATGGCGCGCTCTGGCTAGGGCACGCCTCCGGTATCTTCCGCGTGGATATCAACTCGCCCTTGTCGCTATTCAATTACCATGAGGGACTGGAAGGCGCTGTGATGGACATCGAAGAAGCGGGTGGCGAAATCTACTTTGGAACGCACCTAGGAGTCTATCGTTTTGTAGAAAAGCCGGCCAAGGGGGAGCCCCATTTCGAGAATATCAATCATGTGATTCCGACTCCTCGATTGCTCGCATTTGATGAGGGTTTGCTGCTTGGGAGCCAACGTGGGCTATCGTATTACGAGAACGGGGAAATCAGCTTCCGGCAGAGGGGGAATCGCTATTTAGTCACGAGATCGAAAGTCCGGCCAAATACGGTTTTCGTGGTGAACAGTAGTGGTCTTCAGGCTTTTACTAGGAAGAACGGGCAATGGATGAGCCAGAATATGGAATTTCCAGGAATTGCCTTTGGCGATAGCATGGTTCAGGACGGCGAAGGGTCGATATGGGCGGGCCTCGCGGATGGGTCGATCATGCGAATATTTGTGGAGGCGGATGGATTTCGCGATAAGACGTACACCGAGGAAGTCGGCTTGTCAGAAGCGGGCAACCGGCCTTTCGAGTTGGACGGCGAGGTTGTGGTGCTCACGACAGAGGGAGAGATATTGGGATTCGACGAAGAGAGTCGCCGATTCAGAAAGCTGCCCGGCTGGAGAGCGTTTGCAAGCGAGCCGTTTCTATCGAGCTTCGAAGTGGCGATTCAGGATGCGGAGGGCACGATTTGGGTTAATGAAGATGAGATGAGCGGAGTCTTGAAGCCCCAGCCATCAGGGGACTATTATAAAGGGCTTAAACACCTGGCGAAAGGGGCAGAGCACAGGGCAACGGCGCATTTCGTCGATTCTCGAGGATACCTTTGGGTTGCGAACAAGTCAGGAGTCATTCGAACACGCCCGAATCATAAAACTGCTAATTCTCAGTATATCGACACTCGGATTACTCGAATTTCCAACCTCGAGGATCGAAGCGGACTGTTCGAAGGGCTTGGTCGAAGGATGGGGTCCGATTTGAGAATCCCTTATTCCGATAGGTCGTTGAAGATCGAATACGCGTTGCGAAACTTCGAGACGCCCGGATTAAACCAATATCGCGTTTTCCTGGAAGGTTATCATGAGGGTTGGAGTGATTTCGAATCGATGGGCTACAAGGAGTACACGAATCTCCGTTCTGGGGATTACGTATTCAAAGTTTACGGCAGGAACGACTATGGCGAGTTAGGCGAAGTCGATAAGGTGGCTTTCACGATAGCGACTCCGTTCTACGCCTCGACGTATGTCTATTTCTCGTATGGAGCTTGTCTCGTTGCATTCGTTCTTGCGATTCACCGTGTGCGCAGCAGAAAATTGCGGCAGAGCAATCAAGAACTGATGGGACTAGTGGAGCTTCGAACGAAGGAAGTTCTTCAGAAGTCGGAAGACCTTTCCCAAAAGAACCTTCAATTGGAGGAGGCGTTGCAGCAGTCGGTGAAATTGACGGAGGAAGCGAGAGCTGCGGCCACTGCGAAATCCGAGTTCCTCGCGAACATGTCCCATGAGATACGGACTCCGATGAATGGGATTTTAGGGATGTGCTCGATGATGACCGACACGGATCTTGATAAGGACCAGGAGTCGTTTCTAGGGACCATTCGCAATTCGGGCGAATCGCTACTGACCATAATCAACGACATCCTCGACTACTCCAAAATCGAAGCGGGCAAGCTCGAGTTAGAAGCAAGTCCGTTCAATTTGCGTGAGTGCCTAGAAGAAGTTCTCGAACTGATGGCGTTTGCGGCGCACGAGAAGGGGCTCGATCTGATCTACCGTGGGGAAGGCGAGGTCCCGATGTGTCGAATCGGAGACGCGTCTCGGATTCGACAGGTAGTTGTGAATCTTGTTGGAAATGCCATCAAATTCACGGATATAGGTCAGGTGACTATCGTGGCCAGATCGGCGTCCGATTCGGGGAGCGATTTCGTTCGTATCGTTGTGGAGGATACCGGAATTGGCATACCTAAGAAGTTGTTAGGTGGGCTCTTCGATGCGTTCACTCAAGTGGATGCAACGACGGCCCGAAAGTATGGCGGTACGGGTCTAGGCCTCACAATTTGCCGCAATTTGGTTCGGTTGATGGGTGGCGAGATCGAGGTTCGAAGTGAAATCTCGAAGGGCAGCGTTTTCGAATTCACGCTAAAATGCCCTGTGGATTCGAATATGAACCAGCACGATTCAGAATTCGGGCAACTGAGTCAGAAGAGAATGTTGATTGTCGAAGGAAACGAGGCAGTCTCGAGCGCTTTGGGCGAATTGGCCCAGCGAGCGAATATCGCCGCGACTTTTGCTTCGTCTGGCGAGGAAGCCTTGGAGAATCTGGAAAATGGCGAATCTGTGGTTGATGCGATATGGCTGGAATATGAGTTGCCCGATATGGATGGGAAGGAGTTTGAACAGAGTCTCCGGAGTCTGGAAGAACACGCTAAGACGCCCGTTGTATTGATGCCGTCGGTTATGAGAATGGACGTAGTCTCTAGTTTTCGCGATGTCGCGCATGTGGAATGTCTCACGAAGCCAGCCAGCCAGTTAGCTCTGTTGAGATCGACGGCTCGATTGTTGGGCCTGAATGTTCGCGAAATAAACGTGAACAAAGGCGTGGCGAACGAGGCCGATTGCGATGCTTCGAATATTGAAGACAGTATTCGAATACTGGTCGCGGACGACAATCCAGTAAACGTAAAAGTAGCCATTCATATGTTAAAGAAAATTGGATACACTGCGGACACTGCGGCTGACGGGAAGGAAGCGCTCGAAGCTCACAAGGATAACCCGTACGACATCATTTTGATGGATGTTCAGATGCCAGTAATGGATGGACTCGAAACGACTCGTCGGCTTCGTGAAGACTTCCCCGCTGAGAAGCAGCCGAACATTATCGCGATCACCGCTGGAGTAACGGAGCTCGATCGAAGCAAATGCGTGATTTCCGGAATGGATGGTTTTGTGAGCAAGCCCGTCAAAATCGATGTTTTAAGGGAGGCTCTCGAAACGGCGATCGCTGCTCGGGCTAGCTGAAGATTAGTCGTCGCTTCTTATCGTCGTTAAGCTAGAAGCTCGAATCGCCGGCTTGCAGGCGGGATTCCCGCTGAAGCCATGATCGCTGATAGAGGTCGTTCCTGCCAAGTATTCCGCGATCAGCGATCGCTGCTACAGCAAGATGCTGGAAGGAAGTATCGGTACGATGAAACGGAGATTCCAGTAGCGACGGAAAGAAGAACATCGAGCCTAGTCGGCTACTTTTGCCTCCACTTTCCGTCGGGCTCTTGTATCCAGACTTTCGGGGCGGACTTGTTTCGAATGGATTCGGCGCGGCCTTGACCGACTACGGAGACCGACAGGCCCAGGCGTTTTGCGAGGATGGTGTAGAGCGCTTTTCGGTCTGCGTTCTCCTCGTTCATCACTTTCGTTTGAGCGGGGCTGAGCATTCCTTTCTGTTCGAGAAAGCCTTTGTTGTTTTCGCCCGTGACCAGATTGATCTTCAATTCGTCGACGCTGCCGACGCGTTCGAGAAGGCGTTGCTTGATCGAGTTTTCATCGTTCTGGGCGCTCGCTGTTTGCGGGGCGATCGCCATTGCGAGAACAGTCAAAAGTAGAGAGAGGGTCCAATTAATCGTTTTCATCGGATTTTTTCGGGTTCGAAAGTTTACGGGTTGGAAAGAGAGCTGGAGGCGGCGTCGATGTCGCCGAACACGTCGGAGAGTTCTTGCTGGAGCTGGACCTTCAGATTGACGTCCAGGGTCATGTAGATGGGCTCGAAGGAGCTGTGCGTCTTAATGCTGATGCATCCCGTAAGACATAGGAGCGCGGGGAGTAGTAGCGCGGTTTTCTTAGCGGTTCGTGTTTCGAGTTTCATGGTCTGGCGGTTGGACGTGGCATGGCGGATTGATATTCAAAATTATTTGCGGATGATGAATATTGAGCGGCGAAAT
>JAJFLS010000129.1 GCA_021772595.1 Opitutales bacterium | reverse complement strand
GTCCGAAACGTTTTACAGCCGACTCGCTCGTCTCAAAGAGATGCATCCCAGCGACATCGCCGCTGAGATCGAAAGCTTGGACCTGGATGAGATTCGCGAAGTTTTCCGCGCCCTGAGCGACGAGATCACTGCGGACGTTATCCCAGAGATGCCCCAAGAGCTTCAAACCGAGCTCATGGAGAACATGCGCATCGAGCGCGTGACGGAGATCATTCCGGAAATGCACTCCGACGAAGCGGCCGACGCGCTCGGCGCCGTCTCTCCCGAACGCCTCCATGACATCATGGAGAAACTCCCGGAAGAGGAGTACGGAGAGATTTCCGACCTGATGGAGTACCCCGAGGACTCCGCGGGCGGGATCATGCAGAAGGAGGTCCACGCCATCAACGAGGACCTCACCCTCGCCGAGGCGCGCGAGGCAATTCGGCGAGACGAAGACCAGGACGACGACAGCGCGATCTATGTCTACGTGATCGATGAAACCGAGCGTCTAAAAGGGGTGCTGCGCCTTCGCGACCTTCTTTTTCGGGACCTCCGACTTCAGGCGAAGAAAGTGATGAATGCGGAAGTCCGATCCGTCAGCGTAAACGCCGACCAGGAGGAGATCGCCAATCTGTTTCAGAAATACAACTACAGCTCCCTCCCCGTCGTCGACGATTTCGGCAAGCTCGTCGGCCGCGTGACCTCTGACGACGTACTCGATGTCGTCCAGGAAGAAGCCACCGAAGATATGCAGCGGATGGTCGGTATTTCGGGCGAGGAATCCGTTTCCACGCCTTGGCGAAAGTCCGTCCGCAACCGCCTTCCCTGGCTTTGCGTCAATCTTTGCACCGGCTTCTGCATCGCCTGGGTCGTCTCGATGTTCGAGCCTGCTCTGGAAGAATTCGCCATTCTCGCGTTCTTTTTGCCCATCATCGGCCTGATCGGGGGCAACGCCGGAAACCAGACGCTCACGATCGTTGTGCGTTCCCTCGCCCTCGGCGAAATCGATGACAGGGAATGGAAGCAACTGCTCACCAAAGAGATTTTCACCGGCATCACCACTGGTTTAGCCATCGGCACGCTAGCGGGCCTAGCCTCTTGGCTCTGGATCCAAAAACCGATTCTCGGACTGGTCGTCTTTCTCGCTATGTTTCTCAACATGATAGCCGCCGCGCTCGCGGGAGTGCTCGTACCGATCAGCCTTCGCACCCTTAAAATCGATCCGGCGCTCGCCTCTTCAATCATGGTCACAACCATCACCGATGTCGTCGGATTCTTCCTATTTCTCAGCTTCGCAACGCTTGCGATCGGAGCATTCAGTCTCTAACTCTTGCTTCGCCAATCAGATGGCAGTAAATTTTCATTAAAATCAGGTCATCGGAACCTCAGTTACATTCCATTGTTCCGATAGAATCTCCTAGCCTTTCAGTATCACAATGGTCCAGATATTCTCGTAGTGAATTTCCTAAGCGCGCTTGGCTCGCAGGACCAAGCAAATTTCAACGCTCCAATCCCAATCAGTCGTCCATGTCCCTTTCTGTCCCCCTAGAGAAAATCCATAGTTATCTGAGCTCCGCGCTCATCAAGGTACTCGAGACGATGGCCCAGGCCGACTGCGCATTCATCGGCCAAGAGTCCTACGCCGGCAAACAAGCCCTGAGCCCGGAGATCAACAACGCCAAAGACACCAGTACGCGATTGTTCGCCTCTTCGGTCGGATTCGCGGGCGAGATCAACGGAGTCTGCTACCTTTTCATGGGCGACCAGTTCGCCTACCACATCTCGAAAAAGATCACTAGTCTCGACGATGAGGATCTCGATGACGAGACGGTTCGCGACGTCTGCGGCGAGCTCACCAACATGTTCGCGGGCACGTTCAAGAACTCGCTCGCCGATCTCGGACTGCCGTCAACGCTCACCGTACCCACAGTGGTGCAGGGCAAGCGAATGGCGATCAGCACTGCTGGCACCGCCGACCAATTCCGATTTTCCTTCGAAGTCGACGGCTTCCCAATCTTCGCCGACCTCCTCCTTTCGGATCTCTAGTCGCGCATTTCGCCGCTCAGATTCGGTTTAATAAAGGATAACCGGAGCAAGCCCCGAGTTATTCTCAGGTAGCGACCGATCTTCCCGCATGCGGGACCATATCTTGTAGCGGGACGACTGCGTCGTTCCGATGGATTGGCGACAATGGCCGCTCGGAGATCAGCCGCTACCAAAGTCAGAAACGAAGCAAGGAGTGTGTTGAAAAAGCCGGAATAGCGCCGACCCTACGAATTAGACCAATCCAACCAACGCTCAATCCGCAGCGGCGCTCTTCGAAGAGAACTTGTACACGCATCGCCTCGAATCGTCCATCATGTGCTCGACTCGCTCGACTGTGACCTCTTTCCCAAGCGTCTCCTTGAAAACATTCAATTCCGTGGAGCACAGCCCCGCGCAGCATTCAGCCGCAGCGAAAATCGGGCAGTGATTTTCGATCATGTAACACGCCCCATCCTCGCTCCGCTCCACGTTGGCCATGTAGCCCTCCTCTGCCCGGATCTTCGCGAGACGCTTCGCCCGCATTTCCAGCGATGCGAGCCCATCGATCGCCTTCGCGTACGCCGCGATCTGAGCCTTCCCTCTGCGATCCAAGAAATCCTTCATTCCATCCGGTCCGAGCGACTCGCTCACCCCTTTCAGCAAATCCAGAATCAAATCCCGATGGCGGTCCTCGAAGTGACGTTCCGCGCTAGCCGTGAGCTTCCAGAACTTGGTCGGACGGCCCCGCCCGCTAGATACATCGCTCGAAGCGACATCACCCACTTCCTCTAGCTCTTGAAGATGCTGCCGCA
>JAJFLS010000128.1 GCA_021772595.1 Opitutales bacterium | reverse complement strand
GATTGCCGACAGGAGTGTAATGGCCGGTAAATGAAAGGCCTCCCGATTCTCGATTCACGCGAAAGACGGCGATGTTGTCGGCCCGTTGATTGCAGGAGTAGAGAAACTGGCCGGTGGGGTCGAAATTGAAGCTTCTCGGATAATTCCCTCGTGTCCACTCGTCTCCGGCGAAGGTTAGCTCGCCGGTCTCGCCAACGGAAAAAATCCCGATGCTATCGTGAAGGCGGTTTCCCACGTAGACGAAGCGGCCGTCATCGGAAACGAGGATTCCGGAGCAGAAATTGCTGCCAGCGTAACCGGGCGGCAGGCTGGAGATGGTTTGCCGCTCTCTTAGCTGTCCTCTGGCGGAATCGTAGTCAAACAGAACGATTGTCGAACCTTCCTCCTGCAATGAATAGAGCCAGCTCCCATTGGGATGAAAGTGGAAATGTCGTGGCCCGTCCCCAGGCGGCAGCGCGATCGAGGACGGTTTATTCGGCGTCAGCAGGCCCTTCTTGTCATTGAATTTCCAGACGTAGATTCGATCCAATCCCAAATCGACGTGCAGGACGAAGCGACCCGAAGGATCCGACTCGATCATGTGAGCGTGAGCCTGATCGTGGCCACTGAAAGCAAAGCTACCCGGAGGAGCGTTGGTGGCCCGAGTGGGCCCTATCTTTCCGGAGTCCTTTTTAATGTCCGAAGCGGCCTCCAGGCTCCCGTCGGGCAGAATGGGAAGGACCGCCACGGAGCCGCCAAAGTAGTTTGCCGCCAGCACGAATCGTCCTGACGGATGTACGCTGAGATGAGCCGGCCCCTTGCCGCCAGAGCTTACGGTGTTCAGCAATTTCAATTGGCCGTTCTCCGGATTGATAGCGAAGGAGCTGATCGAGCCCGCCTCCTCGTCGCCGATCCTTTCCGTTTCATTCGCCGAATACAGGCGGGTTTTGTCGGCGTTGAAAGCCAGGGCGCTCGGGCTGGTTCCCATCTCATGCAAACCGTAGGGCGTCATGGCCCCAGTGTCGCGATTTACCTGATACAAGTGAATGCCGCGTCCGTTTCCGGGAGGCAGATCCACTTGAGTATCCCGCATGTTTTGGAGTGGAGATGTATAGGTGCCCACGTAGGCGATGAGTGGCCTCTTGGCATCGCCCGATTGCGCCTTAAGCAAGGATGGCGAAAGTATCGGCACGCAGAACGCGATGGAGAGCTTCAGAAACCAGCGACGGGAGTATCTTTGCAGAATCATAATGGGAGGATGCATGGGGTTGATCGTCAGGAAAATGAACATGAGTGCTGGTGGTGCCACACGCAAGCGGCGACGTCGCGAATCGCAGGGATTTGCCCTGATCCCACAAGGCCCTGTGTTGGTTGTAGGAGCCTGCTTGCAGGCGATTATTTCTCTGGGTTATGGTAACGAAAATCGCCTGCAGGCAGGCTCCTACAAATTGAGAGTCGCCTTAAAATGACGGTTATGCGTACCGCGACTCTCTCGCCCTGCCATGAGTTAACTCAAATTTTGGTGGATACTCGGAATTTTACTCTTTTTAGTGCGATTCCTTTATCGGCGGCTGTTATAGGGTATTACGATGACTGAAGATGCTGAACTTCTAAGAAGGTTTCGTGAAACGGGGTGCGAAGAGGCATTCGCTGAAATGGTGAAGCGTCATGTCGATTTGGTCTATTCGGTGGCTTTTCGACAGGTGGGATATGACGTCCAATTGGCTCGCGATATTAGTCAGGAGGTATTCGTCGCTTTGGCCCGCAAGGCAGGGCGGTTTGAGGACGAGGTCGTGTTGACGGGTTGGCTGTATCGCTGTGCTCGGTTTGAGGCGCACCGCGCGATGCGGTCTGAGCATCGCCGACGTATTCGAGAGCAGGAGGCCCAGAAAATGCATGATATCAATGATGATGCGATTGGATCCGGGACGGATTGGGAGGAGGTGAGACCCTTGTTGGATAAGGCGATCAGCGAACTTCATGAAAAGGATCGGGACGCGATTTGCCTGCGGTTTTTCGAGAGTCGCAGCTTCTCGGATATCGGGGCGAAGTTGAAACTCAGCGAAAACGCATCACGCATGCGAGTGAATCGGGCAATCGATAAGTTAAGCGCGCTGCTCGCCCGAGACGGGATCAAGTCAACGTCTGCGGCCTTGGGCGTGGTTGTTGCGGGACAGGCTAGCGTCGCTGCGCCAGCAGGACTCTCCGTCTCGATTGCTCAGGGAGCGTTGGCGGGTATTGCTAGTGCGTCAGGCGGTTCGCTCCTGGGAAGTTTTATTGGAATTATTAATACGACGAAAATGACGATAGCGTGGACCTCTGTAGTGTCGGTGTTGGTGGTGGGTACGGCGATCTACCAAAGCAATCGACTGGAGGCGGCTCAAGAGAATCTGGACGCGATGGCGATGGTTCGCTCGGACTATTTGTCTAAATTGGATGAGTTGAACGCCTTGAAATCTAGGCTCTTGGATCTTGACGGTGAACTCGCTAGCTTGAGCGGATCCGCTGGTGGGGTGCTGAATGAATCCTTGCCGGAGCATGGTTTTCGCGCTGAGGAGTTCGAAGCCGAATTGGAGACCTGGGTGATGCGGGTCGATAATCTTGCGGAGTTCCTTTCGGTTAATCAGCAGTATCGAATCGCAGAGTTGGACAATATCGATGAAGCGTTGTGGCTGGACGCAGTCCAAAATCGGATACTCAAAACGGAGGCTGACTACCGAATGGCACTTTCGGATTTGAGGCGGCGAGCGAAACAGGAGTCGATGAATAAAATATTCGATGCGATGCGCGCTTACCTAAAAGAATCGGGTGGCGAGCTGCCGACAAGCGCAATGGAACTTGCTGCCTATTCGGATGAACCGATCGATGAAGCAATATTGGCGAGATATCGTATCATCGATAACGATGGGGCGAACGTTTCAACAATGGAGAAGCGGAAAACGGTTCTGTGGGAAGAGCCTGTTGATGTGCTGTGGGATTATACTGCGCGTTTTTTTAAAGGAGGTACGGGAAGTGGACGCGGGGGGAATGTGGGTAATGATCTGCACTTCGCTATTTATCATTTCGAAAAGGACCATAGCCGAAACCCTCTTGATGTGGAGGAATTAGAGCCTTACGTGAAAGACAAATCAGCATTAGATTACTATTCGGAGTATATCAGGGCAAAGGGTGTGCCGATTCGAATTTCGGCATTTGAGAGTGGGCAGTTATAGGCTAGTTAGTATCCAGATTTCAAAAACGATGAATAAATCAATTGTATTGGTCGCTCTATCAATAACGAGCGTAGCCCTTATAGTTAGCGCACTGAATTTCATTCAGGTGAGTGCTGTTCATCGAAAGATTCTCGCTGGAGAAATTGTTGATGCGGAGGATTTGAACTTAGATATCGAGATTGAACGCTTGTTGTCTCTAATTGAGGTTCGAGAGGAAGAATGCACGACCTTGCGAGAGTCTATTGCACCAGTGGAGGTATTACAGCCGGAGCTGTCTTCTGAAACTATTGGCAATAGCGTCCTGGGAGCATGGCTTGACCGAGTCGATGACCTCGCAGTGTACCTTTCGCTGAAGGAATCGCTTAGGATACCGGAATTGGATCATTTGACGGCCGCTGATTGGTTGGATGTGACGAAGGTTGAAGCGCTTGAAACTGAAGCCGACTATCGGATAGCGTTGGCGAAATTGCGATGGGCCGGAAAGCAAAATGTTGGGTCTAAAATAAGATCCGCGCTTGTGGCATATCTCGATAGTTCGGGCGGTAAGCTTCCGATTAGTCCGAGAGATCTAATTGAGTTCACGGATGGAACCATCGGGAGCAATATTATAGATCGATACCGCATGAGTCCTTCTGGGATATTTCCGGGTCTAACGATTGCAAATTCGAAATTCGTGATGATAGAAAAGGAAGAATCCGTTGATGGTATTTGGGATTCTCGAATCGGTTTTACAGATGGCGGTAACGTTGCCGGCAGGCCAGTGGTAGAATTTTCAAAGGACCTCGTGTTGAAGGCCATTGAAAGCTTCGAAAGCGAGCATCAACGACTTCCTGAGAACAGCGACGAGCTTGAGCCCTACGTCAAAAAACGCGAATATGTTGAAGATCTTTCTGGTATACTCGAAGCCTTGACGACCAAGGCGATGTTGTCACCGCCTGAGGGTGGTGGCTGATGCTGAGAAGCACTTGTTAATGTTAAGCGAACCTGCTTGCATGGAGGGATGAGAATAGGGTGGATTCTTCTCGCTGCGTGGATGTCAGCGATGTGCCTTGCGGAGTCGGGAGCGGAGTCGGGCGAGGAAAACCAGTGGGCGCAGTGGCGGGGGCCATTGGGCAACGGCGTCGCTCCGAATGCGGATCCGCCCGTGACATGGAGCGAGGAGAAGAACGTGCGCTGGAAGGTGGCCTTGCCGGGCAAAGGGCACTCGTCGCCAGTGGTGTGGGGCGATCGTGTTTTTCTGACCACAGCGATCCCTCACGGCGAGGAAGTCGACCCGCCGGTAGGGCGACGGCCAGGCGAGCACGACAACACTCTCAAGGTCCGGACAAATGAATTTGTTGTTCTCGCGGTCAATCGGAACGACGGAAAGATCCTTTGGCAAACGACCGTGCGTGACCAAGTGCCCCACGAGGGCCGGCACAACACGGGGAGTTTTGCCTCGGCCTCACCGGTTACGGACGGTGAGCGCGTCTACGCCTTTTTCGGGTCGCACGGACTCTACTGTCTCGATTGGAGCGGGAAGATCTTGTGGCAGCGTGACCTCGGCGACATGGAAAGCAAGCACGGCCACGGCGAGGGGAGTTCGCCGGCGCTCTATGGCGATACTCTCGTTGTGAATTGGGATCACGAAGGACCTTCCTTCGTGGTGGCTCTCGACAAACTGACCGGCAAGGAGCGCTGGAGAAATGAGCGCGACGAGCCGACCTCCTGGTCCACGCCTCACGTGTTTGTGCACGAAGGCTGGCCCCAGGTTGCAATTTCGGCCGCCAATCGGATTCGCAGCTACGATCTTGCGAGCGGCGCATTGATCTGGGAGTGCGGCGGCCTTTCTCATAACGTGGTGACCGGACCGGTTTCGGATGACGGGGTTTTGGTCGCAGGGTCCAGCTACGAGAAGCAAGCCATTCTCGGGATCCGCCTTGATGGGGCGACTAGTGACATCACAGGGGGAGAGCAGGTGGCATGGATTAGGCACTACGACACTCCTTACGTGCCTTCGCTTCTCCTCTACGAAAGCAACGTGTATTTCCTCCGCCACTACCAGGGTGTGCTGACTTGCCTAAACGCGAAGACCGGAGAGGAAGTCTACAGCCGAGCGCGACTTCCTGGGATCGGCAATGTCTACTCCTCGCCGGTGGCGGCGAATGGCCGCGTTTATATCACATCAATGGATGGCGTCACTGTTGTCTTCACGGCCGGCGCCGAGCCGAAAGTGCTCGGCGAAAATTCGCTCGACGACAGTTTCAGCGCGTCTGCTGCTTTGGCAGGCAAGGAGTTGTTTCTGCGGGGTGAGAAATCGCTGTATTGCATTGCGGAAGAATAAGCGGATTCTATCTATGATTGAATCTGATGCGGCATACGCGTCGCCGAATTCTGTCCATTGAAGGGTGCGATTAAATGTGTCTCTTCGTCTTTGTCATCGTCTTGATCTGAAATATTGGACGAAGATGAGGACAATGACGACGACGAAGACAATGACGAAGACAAAGACAAAGACGAAGACAAAGACGTAGACGAGGACTACGACACCTAATCAGGTGACAGAAATAATAGCACCCTCCATTGAACCCATCCAAGTATTCACATTGCCACACGGTGCGGAAGTCGCTTTGGTGGATGGCATCGTCTTTAAATCATAATTTCGTTTATCCCGCCCATGAAAAATCCCCCTACAATTAAGCGCATCGCGTGTTTCTTTATCTCAACGGTTTTTTTGACCGCTCTTCCTTGTCTGAATGGGACGGAAGTTCCGGAGGGCGTCTGGGTTCGACAGGGCTACGAGTTAACGGTGGCCGTGGATTCCATCAAAAAGCCGCGCTTCATGGAGTTCGGGCCGGACGGGACGCTTTTCGTCAGCGTGCCGAAGGAAGGCAAGATTCTGGCCTGCCGGGATCACGATGGAGATGGGCAGTACGAATCAGTGACTCCGTTTATCGAGGGCAAAGATCCCAAAACCGTTTTGCAGGGCGTTCAATTTCACGATGGCTGGTTGTGGTTCGCCCAACTGAATTCGATTTCCCGGGCCAAGGATACAAACGGGGATGGAAAGGCCGACCAGGAAGAGCAGATGCTGGGCCTAGACGAATTGCCGACCGGCGGGAGGGGCGGACACATGTGGCGAGCTTTGCTCATTCACAAAGGCCGAATCTTCACCCACGTGGGAGATCAAACCAATGCGACGGACGAACCAATCGATGCATCGGAACGGCGGATAATCTGGTCGTTTGCCATGGATGGTTCGGATAAAAAGCAGTTTGCCTCAGGCATCCGGAATACGGAAAAGCTGACCGTCCGTCCCGGCACGGACGAAATCTGGGGCGTTGATCACGACATCGATATGATAGGCTGGGCCATGGAGGGGGATCGCAAAAGCGGGCAACCGATTACCGACCACAATCCGCCCGCCGAGCTGAATCATTACAAGGAGGGCGGCTTTTACGGACATCCTTGGATCGTGGGGAAGATGATGCCGAATCTGAATTTTCTAGATCATCCGGACCTCATGAAATACGCGGGCATGACCACCAGTCCCGAATGGACCATGGCGGCTCACTGCTCGGGCAACGGCATGCTGTTCTACTCTGGCGACAAGATTCCAAACGGCCACGGAGACGCCTTCGTGGCGCAGAAGGGTGGGTGGAACGCGACGCAGAAAGTGGGTTACTGCCTATCCAGGATACTATTCGAAGAAGGGCAGCCTTATGGAGAGCAGAAGATGGTTAACTTTTTGCAGAACGGCACAGAGATCCTAGGGCGTCCCGCCGATTGCGTTCAGGCGCCTGATGGATCGATTCTCTTCAGCGACGACCAAGGCAACCTCGTGTATCGGTTGCGGCATGTCGGCAAATTTTAGAGACTGTCCAATGATTCAGTGTAGTAGCGGGTTTGGTCAGCCCTCCGAGTTATGGAGGACTGACAATACCCGTTCCTACAATTAACCAACCGCACAAATATTGACTTAGAGAGTGTTTAATAATTCGATATTTCCTGTAGATGACATGGCGTCGCTTGCGGCGA
>JAJFLS010000127.1 GCA_021772595.1 Opitutales bacterium | reverse complement strand
ACCGTGCGCCGCTTCGGCATCGATCCAATCGAGTCCGACATCGGCAAAGCCGTCGCCGCCTGGGCAAAAACGAACAACGCCTGGGTTGTCCTCGGCTGCACGCGGCTCGTCGGGAAAGGCGCCTCCAATTCCGCCGTCGTCTACAATCGCAAAGGCAAATTCATCGGCGCCTACGACAAGACCCATTGCCGAGGACACGACCGCAAGTTCGTAGTCGGCGACGCCCTACCAGTTTTCAAAGGCGATTTCGGAAAATTCGGCATCGTCATCTGCGCCGACCGACGCTGGCCCGAAACCATTCGCACCCTCGCACTCAAGGGAGCTGAAATCATCTTCAACCCGACCTACGGGCAGTGTGACGAGAAGAACCTCTGGGTCATGCGGACCCGTTCCTGGGAAAGCGAAATCCCGATCGTATTCACCCATCCGCGTCAATCATTAGTGACCGACGCCAAGGGCGAAGTGCTCATCAACGAAACCGACGCCGTCCCCGGCTTCTCCGTCTGCGAAGTCAACCTAACCAACGTCCGCAAACTCCGAGCCGACAAAAACGCCTTCCTATACCACCGCCGCCCCGAGCTCTACAAGCTGTAGCGAATGAACACTTCCAAAGCCCAAGCAATGAGGATCTCCTCGCATATACGTCTACTTAGTCGATTGAGCGACGTAGCTACACCGAGACCTCGGTGTGGGTTCTGCAATGAGATTCACTAGCCATGCCCGCGCCCAAACGCAGTTCCGCTAAACCGCCAAAACGCCGTCCTTCCGATCTGCGAGTCGCCGCGGTCCAAATGCGCTCCATCGACGACTTCGAAGGCAACCTTCTCAAAATCGAGAACATCCTCGCCGGTTGCGCCGCCGAAGGCGTCCAAGTCGCCGCCTTCCCCGAATGCGCCCTCACAGGTTACGAAGCCGACGCGATTCTCAACCCGAGCCAAAAGCAACTACGAGCAGCCGAATCCCGCCTCGCCCAAACCTGCAAGCACCACCGTATCCACGCCCTGATCGGCATACCGTATCGAAGCCGAGGTCGCATCTACAACGCCGCGCTCATCCTCAACGCAAAAGGCCAGCGGATCACCCGCTATTTCAAAACCCACCTCGTCGGCCAAGACCGCGCTTGGGATTGCTCCCCCGGACAGGGACCCCTTCCCATCTTCACTATCGGAAAAGCCACCTGCGGCGTCTTCATATGCCACGACTCGCGCTATCCCGAGCTCGCTCGTCTTCCGGTTCTCGCCGGAGCGCGCGTTCTTTTCTATCTTTCGCACGAAGCGTCTTTAAAGAAGGAATACAAAATCGACCCCTACCGCGCCCAGACCCAAGCACGAGCAGTCGAGAACGGCGTCTACATCGTACACGCCAACGCTCCCGCCAATCACGATCTCACCGCATCCCACGGTCAAAGCCGACTCGTCGACCCGACCGGAAACATCACCAACGAGGCTTCCCAATTCGACGAGGAAGTCCTCATCGCCGACCTCGACCTTTCACAAGCGAACGCAGGCAACGCCCTCCCCTCCCTCAAAATCGAACCCTTCGCCAGCTGGTGGAGAGAGGGGCTGAAGAACGTCCGCGTATTCAGATAACGATACTCGATTATTTAATGATGATAAAGTCAAATTGCCCACGAAGGACACGGAGATCACGAAGAGGTCGATTCACGAATAATAAAACCTTCGTGTCGATTCGTGTCCTTCGTGGGCGAATACCTATATGCCTCATCCCATGAAAAGAGACTTTCACTCGAAACCTTTCATAAAATTGGTCGCTCTCGGTGAAAGCCACACCGTAGGCATTTCGGCAACGCGACGAGAACTAGGATGGGCTTCCATCCTAAAAAGCCTGATCGACCAGTTTCAGGAAACGCCCGTCACTTTCGTTAATCACGGCATCGGAGCGGATGTCCTCTCCAAGAAATGCCCCATGTATCGTGATTACAAGGACAAGCGCCCCATCGGAATCGAGCGATACCAAAAGCATGTCATCGACGAAAAGCCGGATCTCGTCGTCATCAGCTATGGTCTCAACGACTTTCGAGCCGGCACTCCCCTCGCCGCCTTCGAACGCGACCTGTCTACAATGGTGGCCGACATCAAAAGGAAAACCCGCAGCGTAATCGTCTTGCTCGACTCTTACTTTATCCCCGGCAAAGGCTTTGACCACAAGACCGGCGGCACCGAAGTCGGACGCGCCTGGCACTTCGGAAACAAACGCATCCAGCTCCGCTACAACCAAGCCATCAAACGCGTCGCCAAACGTCACGACGTCCTCTTCGCCCCGATCTCCGACGCCCAAGGCGACGCAGACTGGATGGTTTGCACACCCTCCGGAAACGGAGACATCCACGCCAATGACCTAGGCCATCGAGTAATCGGCAACAAAGTCTTCGAAGTTCTCGCCAACAACTGCAGCGGCCTCAGCAAAAAGGCCCTCAAAGACCGACGCCAAGCGGGGAAAAGCCTCTGGCGCTACGAACCCTGGAAGAAAGGCGCAGATTGCCGCTGGGAAGACAAACTCAAGCGCGATTTCTATCCCGACTTCCCCGCCAAATTCGCCGATCGATCATCGAAGGGGAAAACGTAAAACTTATTGAGACCAAATGGATCTCACCACTGCCATAGTAATCGTATCCTCATCACTCGCCCCCGCGGAAAGCATGGCGAGCGATCTACTGCTGGACGCTGTCGATCAACGCTCTGGTATTCGATGGGCGACTACCTTCAACTGGACCGAGAATTCGGATACGAGAATCTGGCTGGGCACCGAAGCTGATCTTCATGAGCTTCCACAATCTCTCGCAACCGAAATCTCGAAAACTGATCCACCCAACAAAGCCGAGGGCTACCGAATCGTAGCCCTGCCCCATTCGAATCCACCTTCCGTATTGGTCGTCGGCCATGATCGACGCGGAGCGCTCTACGGGACGGGCAAATTGCTTCGAGCGATGAGCCTTTCCCCAGGACGCATCCTCGTTCCCGACAATCTCTCGATCTCGACTTCGCCACGCTACGAACTCCGCGGCCATCAGCTTGGCTATCGCCCGTCTCCAAATTCCTACGACGCCTGGGATCTTGCCCAGTGGGAACAATACTACCGAGACCTCATCGTATTCGGGGCCAACGCGATCGAGATCTTGCCACCGCGAACGAAACCGTCACTCAACTCCAGCCCCCACTATCCTCTGCCACCACTCGAAATGATGACGGGCATGTCGCGCTTGGCCGACCAATACGAACTCGACGTTTGGGCTTGGTATCCCGCCGTCATCGGCGACTACGAAGACCCTCGAGTAGTCGCGCAACACCTACAGGAAACAGAGACCTTCCTCGAAAGCATCCCGCGCCTCGATCATCTATTCGTACCCGGAGGCGACCCAGGCTACACGAAGCCTTCCGTACTCATCCCTCTTCTTGAAAAAAAGAAAGCCCTGCTCGAGCGCTTCCATCCCAACGCAGGACTATGGGTGTCGCCCCAAGGCTTCGGAAAAGACTGGCTCGACGAATTACTCGACTATATCGAAGACAGCGAACCCGAATGGCTCACCGGCATCGTCTTCGGCCCGGGAGTTCGAATAACGCTCAAGGAACTTCGGGGACGCCTGCCTTCTGCCTATCCGATTCGCAGCTATCCGGACATAACCCACACCTTTCACTGCCAATACCCAGTACCCTCGTGGGATCGAGCCTTCGCCCTCACCGAAGGGCGCGAACCCATCAATCCCCGCCCCATCGACCAATCGAAGCTCTTTCACTTCGAAAAGAACGAGGTCATCGGATGGCTCACCTATTCCGAAGGCTGCAATGACGACGTCAACAAAGCAATATGGAGCGCCCTAGCCTGGGACCCGGACGCCGAGCTTATAGACATTCTGCGCGATTATGGGCGGCACTTCATCGGCCCGCAATTCGCCGATGCCTTTGCCCAAGGCCTCTTCGCGTTGGAGCGCAACTGGCGCGGCCCGATCCTGGCCAATCAAGAAATCATAACGACTCTGCACCAGTTCAAAAATATAGAACGAAACGCCGGCGACGAACTAGCGAATAACTGGCGATTCCATATGGCTCTCTATCGAGCCTATTACGACGCCTACCTATACAAGCGTCAAAACCGTGAAAACGCAGCCGAAGCACTGGCGATGGAAGCGCTTTCTCAAGCGGCTTCGACAGGAAGCCGTCAGGCGATGTACTCCGCCCAATCCATTTTGCAAAAATCCCTTCGCCCCGATGCGAAGGATGCTTGGCGAAAGCGCATTTTCGAGATAGGAGATAACTTGTTCGAAAACATTGGCATGCAGCTAAGCGTCGAAAAACACCAAGCAAGTTCAGTCAACCGAGGAGCGAACCTAGACATGGTCGATTTTCCTTTGAGCAATGCTCCTTGGATTCTCGCCCGCTTCTCCGAAATCCGAGCCCTCGAGACCGAAGCGAAGCGCCTGACGAAACTGCGTGAAATCGTTAACTGGACCCACCCCGGACCGGGCGGATTCTACGACGATCTTGGAGACGCGAACCGTTCGCCCCACTTAGTTCGCGGCGGCGGATTCGACACCGATCCCGGAGTTCTACGCTCGCCAGCGGACGACTTCGAACTGATCAAAGAACCACCTTTCTACAAAATCAATCCCTATCGCGCGAGTTGGTTGAACAGGGCGTCAACCTTGCATGGAACGCCGCTTCGCATGCGATACCCAAATCTCGACCCGAAAGCCCGCTACAACGTTCGCATCGTGTATCCAGCTGATCGCGACGACTTCGTTCCAAAGATTCGTTTGGCGACCGATGACGGATTCGAAATCCATTCCTTTATCGACCGTCCGATTCCCGCTAAGCCCATTGAATTACACATTCCCCGAGCGGCGACCAAAGACGGTTTTCTCGAACTCAACCTAATGCGCGAAGTCACCCAACACGGCAATGGCCGCGGCGCCCAAATAGCGGAAATCTGGCTGATCCGAACGCCCGACGGTCCCCCGTCTACGAGCAACTGAATATGCAGATCGATAACCCCTACATGCCCTTTCTAAAAACAGCCTACTTCCGAATTCTGCTAGTCGCCCTTTCCATGGCGGCAGGAACTTGGCTCTGGGCCCGCCTCGTCCAGCCAGGCACTTACGAAGGCAAGACCTTTACCGACTCCGAGCGAGCGGCACTTGAAGCTGAACGCAATCCCGTCCTAGATCCTGAAACGGCCCACGTCCCGTACCAAGAAGTCGACTACAGCGAAGCGAATCCTTCATGGCACCCCAAGGGCGAAGCCCCCATACTCAGCGAATTGGTGAGCGAAGGCGTTCTCCCGCCAGTCGAAGAGCGCGTTCCCCAAGAACCGCTTGTCCTAAGCGGCCCGGACGGCATCGGCAACTACGGCGGCAATTGGGCGGACGCAGTCACCTGGGACACCGAAGTCTGGGATCGCATCAACAAACACACCGCCGGCATCACGATGGTTCGCTGGTCGCCCAATGGCTACCCCATCGTTCCCCACATCGCCAAGTCCTGGGATACCTCCGAGGACCTACGCGTATGGACATTCCACCTACGCAAAGGTATGAAGTGGTCCGACGGGCACCCCTTCACCGCCGACGACATGGTCTACTGGTACGAATGGGAGATGAAGTATTTCGACGAGATCGGGGACCCCCTAGATCCGCATACCGTCATGGGCATCCGCGTTTTACGCTCCGGAAAAGAAACCGGACGCCTTGAGAAAATCGACGACTATACCGTCCAGCTCGTTTTCCCCCATCCCAATCCCTTCCTCCTCGAAACGCTTGCCAGCACAACCTTGCAAGGCTTGTTCGCCCCTCAGCATTATTTGGAGCAATTCCACCCCAAGCTCGGCGACCAGGCGCTCATCGCAAAACTCATGGAAGAACGCGGCCTCAGCACGCCTACGCAAGTCTACCGCGAAGTCCGGCGTCCTGACAACCCCGAGCAACCGCGCCACAACGCCTGGATCTATCGCCGCTACAGCTCGAGCGCTCCGCAAGGCTTCGTCCGCAATCCCTACTACTGGGCAGTCGATCCCGAAGGCAATCAGCTGCCCTATATCGACCGCATCACGCTCGAAGTCGCCACGCCCGATCTGTTCGCCTTGAAAACCGCTGCCGGCGGATTCCCTGCGGTCTTCGAAACAGAAAACCTGCGCCTCTCCAACTACGGCCTCTACATGGCTTCCCGCGAAAGCGGCAACTTGGATGTGCTGCACTACAACTCCGGCCAGCGGAGCCTTTGGACCATAGCGGTCAATCTCACCTTGAACGATCTCGACGGAGACACCACAGCGACTCAGAAGGCCAAACTGCTTAACAATCGCGACTTTCGATACGCCCTTTCCTACGCCATCAATCGACAGGCGATCATCGATGCCGAATTCCTCGGAATGGGAGAACCCGCACAAGCCGATCCCGGGCCAAGCTCCCCCTTCCACAACGAGCGACTCTACCGAAACGTCGTGGAATACGATCCCGATACCGCCAATGCATTGCTCGATTCGATCGGTCTCACCCAACGCGACAGAGACGGATACCGAACCCTACCCGATGGCTCGCCCATGGTTTGGTACATCCCTTTCCGTTCCAACGTCCTGCCAGGTCCCTTTCAATTCGTCATCGACGATTGGGCCGCGATTGGCATCCGAGCGATCTCTCGCCAAGTATCCGACGGACTGATACTCGCAACACGCCAAGCCGCCTCTTACGAATTTCTCATCAATCCTAACTACGTGGACTACATCCCCGTTTGGGATTCCGCTGCTTTCGTTCCCTTCAATGGCTGGCACGCGCACCACGCTCCCACTTGGGGCGAATGGTACGAAAACAAATTCAAGAGCATCGACCCGAATTCGAGAGCTCCAACTAGCGGTCCCCCTCCGGGCCACTACATGAATGATGTATTCGATTTGTACGAACAAGCCATTGTCGCGCCGACCCGCGAAGCAGGCATCGCTCGATTTCACGACATCCTCGACATCGCCGCCGACGAGCTCTGGAATATTTCCATAGGCTCCCCGCCTCCGTCCATCGCCGTTGTTCGAAACGACTTCAAAAACGTCCCTCGCAACGGCATTCGCGGAAACCTCTTCCACACGCCTCTCAACTTGGGAGCCGAAACGTTCTATTTCGAGCAGACCAACGAATCGCCCGGCGCGATCGCTCAACTAAAACACGACTTGGCTATCGGAGACACCTTGCCAATCATCCAGAAAGCAAGCGTCAGCGCCGAAGGTTCCGGCTACGGCGCCACTGTCAGCGCGCTTATTCGCTTCCTGTTTATTGCTCTCATCATTCTCAGCATCGTAATGGCCGGATGGAGACATCCGTATATCGGACGGCGAATCATTCTGTTCATCCCGATGCTTTTCATCATCTCGGTGGCGACTTTCACCATCATTCAAATTCCGCCCGGAGACATCATTGAGACCCGTCTCCTCTCGCTCGAAGAAACCGGATCGAGCGTCGACCAACAGGAAATCGATCGCATCCGCGCCCAGTTCCACTTGGACGAATCGATGACGAGCCGATATTTCCGTTGGGTTGGCCTGCACTGGTTTACCACGTTTTCCTCCGATGATCGCGGGCTCATTCAAGGGGACCTTGGCATTTCCTTGACCGATCCGCGGCGACCGCAAGCCGTCAACGACCTCGTGGGCGACCGTATACTCTTCACTGTCCTGCTTTCGCTGGGAACAATTTTCTTCACCTGGGCTCTCGCCTTGCCCATTGGAATCTATTCCGCAGTTAAACAGTATTCGCTGGCCGACTACGGTCTGACGTTTCTCGGTTTCATCGGGATGAGCATACCGGGATTTCTGCTCGCCCTGCTTATCATGTACTGGGGCGGCAAGTTTTTCGACATGGACCTGACCGGACTATTCTCGCCTGAATACAAGGCCGATCCCGATTGGAGCTGGGGCAAGGTTGGCGATTTGATGATGCACATCTGGGTTCCCGTGATCGTGCTCGGGGTCCAAGGAACCGCCTCCATGATCCGGATCATGCGCGGCAATCTGCTCGACGAGCTCAAGAAGCCCTACGTCACTACCGCGCGAGCCAAAGGCGTTCGCCCCTTCAAACTAATCCTCAAGTACCCAGTTCGTGTCGCTCTCAATCCCTTTATTTCTACTATCGGAAATCTGTTCCCCGAGCTCATTTCCGGCGGAGCGATCGTAGCAGTCGTCCTCGGACTCCCGACAGTCGGTCCCCTCCTCCTCGACGCTTTGCTTAACGAAGATATTTACTTGGCCGGTTCCATGCTCGTCGTGCTCAGCCTGCTCGGAATCCTTGGAACCTTGGTCAGCGATCTCTTGCTCATGTGGCTAGATCCTCGAATTCGCATGGAGCGAACCGGACGATAAAATGAACGCCGAAGCCCAACTAACGCAGCCGAAACCGGAAACGCCCCAGGACGCGTCTCAACTTTCCCAGCGGCAACTCGTTTGGCGGCGCTTCACCAAGCACCGCCTGGGCCGCCTCTCCCTCGATATCCTAGTCTGTTTCTACATCGTCGCTTTGTTCGCCGAGTTTCTTTCGCCAATCAATCCTCAAACGCGCGATCTCGAGCACATGTTCAGCCCGCCGCAATTGCCGCGATTCAGTTTCGAACACGGCCTGCATTCCTACGAGATGGAACGCGAAGTCGATCCCGAAACACTTC
The DNA here is from genome assembly GCA_021772595.1 of Opitutales bacterium. Classification (GTDB taxonomy): domain Bacteria; phylum Verrucomicrobiota; class Verrucomicrobiia; order Opitutales; family Opitutaceae; genus Pelagisphaera. Next base: position 2,614 of record JAJFLS010000127.1, on the reverse strand, counting down.
AAAATCGGTATCAGGAAAACCCAGACAAGATCGTTCCCCTCAGCTTCTTCGTCAAAGGCGACGCTTACAGAATCTGGGGTTTGGTTCCCTGGGATCGGCATCTATTCGGACTTGATCGCCAAGCGTACCTTCAGCTGAACGGTCCGGATACAGCGCTCATCGTGCCTCATTTTCTCGGGTCCGACAAATACGGACGGGACATCCTCACCCGCGTCATTTACGGAGCTCGAATCAGTCTCTCGATTGGATTGCTTTCGATAATCGCGACCTTGCTACTCGGCATCACCATCGGCGGCGTATCCGGATATTTGGGAGGTGCGATCGACAACATCCTCCAACGCGGAATCGAAATCCTCAACAGCTTCCCAAAACTCCCGCTCTGGCTCGCCCTCGGAGCAATCATGCCCCGCGAGTGGTCGGCCATTTTCGTCTATTTCGCGATCACCATCGTGCTCAGCATGCTTGGCTGGACCCAACTCGCTCGCGTCGTGCGAGGAAAGATTCTGTCTCTGCGCGAAGAAGAGTACGCCATGGCCGCCAAGCTCTTAGGAGCAAGCCACGCCCGCATTCTCTTCCGCCACTTGCTACCCGGATTTACGAGCCACATCATTGTCGTCATCACGTTGGCGATCCCCAATATGATTCTCGGCGAAACCGCCTTGAGCTTTCTCGGACTCGGACTGCGAGCCCCCATCGTCAGCTGGGGCGTCATGCTGCAAGATTGCATGAACGTCCAAGCCATCGCCGCCGCCCCGTGGCTGCTCACGCCAGTAATCGCAATTATCATCACCGTCATGAGCTTCAACTTCCTAGGCGACGCCCTCCGCGACGCCGCCGACCCCTACAGCCGATGAACCTCCCCCCTCCCAGTCCTTGTCATAATCTTCGTCTTAATCTTCGTCATAATCTTCGTCATGAGCTTCGTCTCCAAATAAAACAGACAAAGACAAAGCTTATGACGAAGACGAAGGCCAAACGCACCCGTCACCTCCTCACCCCATCCCTCCTTCTCCTCCTCTCTCCATCCCTCCCCCTCAACGCCGCCCGCGACGTCGAACCGCAATACGCTCCTCCCGAAGCCTACCTACCCGGCGATCCTCTTCCTTATTTCGGCAGCGAAAATCCATGGGATCAGCGCTTCTTTTTCAAAGAAGACAGACCGCGCGTCGGCCAAACCCAGCTTCTGCTCTTTCAGCAGGGCAAACTCGACGAGGCCATCGCCCTTTGCCGCGAGCGACTAGCCGCCGACCCTAGCGAAGTCGAATCGTATTTGATTCTTGCCTACGTCTACGGACGCCAAGGTAAAATCCGCCAAGCTGAAATCGCCCTCCAAGCCGCCCTAGCCAATGGACTTCCACCCGAACGCGTGCTCGTCGGCCCACGCTCCTTGCTTGATCCTTTGCGCAAAACCAAAACCGTCAAGGAACTGATCGCTACTTCCAGCGGATTGCTCCAAGGCCCCATGCTCGGCGCCGTCACTCCGAACGGAGCTCGCTTCTGGGTTCGCACCCTCAAGGAATCCAAAATCGAAATTCGCGTTGGCACCATCGACCACCCGATTGCTCGCGCAAGCAGCAAGACCCGAGCAGCCGTCGACTACACCGCCGTCATCGAACTTGACGGCCTGCAACCAAACACCGAATACACCTACAATATTCTCATCGACGGCGATGTCGTTCCGTCTCAACCGGAGTGGCGCTTCACGACCTATCCCGAAGACGAGACCGACGAAATCGTCCGCGTCGCATTCGGAGGCTGCGCCCAATACTACCCGCCCTTCGAACGCATGTGGGACAGCATACGGATGCGCAATCCAGACGCTTTTCTAATCCTTGGCGACAATGTCTACGTCGACCTGCCGCAAACCGTCGGCCCCTTCCACGACTACACCTACTACCAACGCCAGTCGCGTCCCGAGTTTCGACGCCTCGTCGCAAGCACTCCCATCTATGCCATTTGGGACGATCACGACGCCGGCATCGACGATCTTTTTCTCGGCCCCTACACAGACAAGCCCGCGTGGAAGCCGGAGTTCTTCGAACTCTTTCGCCGCAACTGGAATAATCCCTCCTACGGCCAGGCGCCCGAACGGCCCGGCGTCTGGTTCAACTTCCGCGTCGGCCCTGCGGAATTCTTCATGCTGGACGGGCGCTACTATCGCGAAAATTTCCTCAAGGAACGCCCCTCCATGCTGGGTCCCGATCAAAAACGCTGGCTGCTCGACGCCCTGGAAAAATCGACCGCCACCTTCAAGCTCATCGTCTCGCCCGTCGCCTTTGCTGACGACGCCAAGATCGACGACGAACTTATTCCAGGCGAGGACCCCTATCTGGCGAACGACATCTGGTCCGGGTACCAGGAAGAACGCCAGGACATCTACGACTTCCTGGCCGACAATCGCATTTCTGGTGTGCTCCTCCTTTCAGCCGATCGCCATCGGGCAGACCTTCGCCTCAACCAACGCCCGCGCGGCTATCCGCTCTACGAGTTGATGTGCAGCTGGCTGACCAACCCGACAGGATCCGACCCCTCGGGCGAGCCGCTCTGGCAACATCTCGAAAACCCAACCTACGCCCTGCTCAGCTTCAACGCTGCTTTAGACGACCCCACCCTG
>JAJFLS010000126.1 GCA_021772595.1 Opitutales bacterium | reverse complement strand
GTCCTCTATGCATAAAACCAATAAGTTAAATTCCTAGTTGAAAGAAAGTTATGAAAAGCATTAGCCGATGGCAACTGCGAAGTCGCGAGGCTTGGTGGGAAGGAAGCCTAAGGCAAAGTCGCGGGGCGATGAACAAGAAGGCCATACAAGGCCTAGCGTCTGGTGCGAGCGGGCACAACGCCGCGAAGCCCTCTGGTTTGGGGCGTAGGGTAGATGGCACGTTCGCGCGGTGGAAGTTGGTGTTCTTATCCGGGGAGGCCTCCCTTGCTTGCGGCTCGCATATGCGGATCGCTCCTTCGTCGGCAACGGCGAAGGCGACATTGGAGGAGCCAGCCGAGAGCATAGTAGTCGCTCGCAACGAGCCGGGAATAGCTGCCGAGGGATGATCCGTCCAGCGAAGGTAACCGGAAGTCTCACCTGCGACGAAGGCTCGAACCGAAACGACGAGAACGGGTCCGCCTGCTCGCCCCATGGGTATGCGCCGCCAGGCGTAGCGTGGGAGCGGCGCGAGGAGGATCGCCCGAACTCGGGAATCGACTTGCTCGAAGCGATCTTGGATGCGGATAACGTATCCAGAGCGTGGAGGCGAGTTAAGGGCAACCGCGGAGCGGCGGGAATCGACGGTATCACTATCGACGAGTTTCCCGATTTGTTCCGAGAGCGGTGGCCCGAACTGCGCGAAGATCTAATGAATGGGAACCATGTTCCTCTTCCGGTTCGACGCGTGGAGATAGAGAAGCCCGATGGCGGCAAGCGCCTTCTGGGCATACCCACGGTTCTGGATCGGGTGATCCAGCAATCGGTTGCTCAAGTCCTCGGGTCGATCTTCGATCCGGGCTTCAGCGAATGCAGTTTCGGATTCCGTCCGAATCGCTCGGCCCATCAGGCGGTCCGCCACGTTTGCGAAACGATAAAGCAAGGACGCCGCATCGCGGTGGACTTGGACTTGTCGAAGTTCTTCGAGGAGGTGGATCATGACCTATTGATGAATCGTCTTGCTAGAAAGGTCTCCGACAGGCGCGTTCTGCGCTTGATCGGCGGCTATCTTCGAGCAGGCGCCTACGTCGATGGACGTCTTCAGCGAACGCTCAAGGGAGTGCCGCAAGGCGGTCCTTTGTCGCCGCTGCTGGCCAACGTCATGCTGGACGATCTGGACAAGGAGTTGGAGCGGCGCGGCCATCGCTTCGCTCGCTACGCGGACGACTTCGTCATCTTGGTGAAGAGTCGGCGAGCGGGGGAAAGAGTGGTGTCGAGCGTGCGTCGATTCCTGGTGAAGAAGCTGAAGGTGAACGAGGAGAAGAGCCAAGTCGTGAAAACGTCCGCTCTGGAGTTCCTCGGCTTCGCCTTTCGAGGCTCGCGCGTGAAGTGGAGCAGACAAGAGTCTTCGGGCTCTCAAGCGCCGCCTGCGCGAGCTTACAAGTCGTAGTTGGGGCGTATCCATGCCATACCGACTGGATCAAATTGCGCAGTACATGCGCGGGTGGATCGGCTACTTCGGCATCGCCGAAGGATACCGGCTCTGCCGTGATCTCGACGTCTGGATACGTCGACGCATCCGATGCTGTTTCTGGAAGCAATGGAAGACGATCCGAAACCGGATCGCCAATCTGTTGAAGCTGGGAATCTGCCGTCGCGATGCGATCCTCAATGGGATAACCAGCCGCGGCTATTGGCATATGTCCAGAACGCCCGTCATCAATAACGCTCTATCTAACCATTGGCTCGCGAAGCAGGGACTACTGTCCTTCGCTAAGCTATGGGCCAATATCCATCATCCTACTACGGTACGATGACGATTCGGAACCGCTCAGTGCGGATCCGCACGCTGAGTGGTGTGGGGGCCGAGAGAGTTAATGCTCTCGGCTACCCGATTAGGCAAATCGCGGTCACTATTCTTACAGTACTTGCTTGTCTGCCAGCAGTCGAGCACGCAGAATTGCGTAGTCGACGTCCTGCACCGTGCAATTCGCGTCGATCGCCTGAACTGCAGCCGTCGCTGCGCTCTGGCCGAGCACCATGAACACAGGTTCCATCCGGATAGACCCGAAAGCCATGTGGGTAGCCGAGAGGCAGACAGGAACGAGTAGGTTCGAACACTCGCCCTGCTTGGGCACAATCGACGCATAAGCAATTGGGTAAGGCCCGAACCCGCCGACTTCCACATCGCCCTCATTGCGGACGTGGCCATTGTCATCGACATACCTTTGCACGTGGTGCGAGGCCATCGTATCCGCGCCCATGCCGATCGAGTTGTCGATCTTGGTTTTGCCCTGGCAGTTGAGCTGAGTCATCACGTAGAGGCCGACCATCCGTCGAGCCTCACGGATATAGAGCTGGTGCGACCAGTGCTCGTTGTCTTTGAATTCGTCTTTGGGCAACCCCCACCGTCCGACCTTTTTACGGAGCCGTTCGGGCACGCGCGGGTCGTTGGCGAGGAACCACACGAAGCCCTTCTGGTAGATTTCGTGCTCCTTGATGATCTGTTTGCGCGTGGCGTAATCTCCCTCGGGGTAGTCGTAATTCATCCCGATATTGTCAGTCGAAAACGGTCCCTTGTTATTTGAGTCCGTCTTTCTGCTGGGCATGCCTGATTCCATGAAGTAAGTATCGCCGTAGGGGTTTGCCTTTGCAAGAATCGTGCGTAGTAGCAGTTCGTATCGCATCGGATCATAACCCTCTGGTTTCGGAAGTGGTATTCTATTGGTCGGTACATCCGTCAGGCACATGCGGAAGCAGTATGCCTGGATACGTTTGTCCGCCGCGCCCTCTTTGCCTGGGCCACCTTTCATAACACCCGGCAGCAACCCGCTTGAAGGATCTCCTGGTCGGACATACGGATCGACCGGTTTCGAAAACTGGTGGTGTTTTGCGTATCGTGTTGCAACGCCGTTGAGCGACTCCCCATACTGGCTGCTTGCTTCGCGACCGGTGGTGTACGACACACCCGCTGTCGCCATGAGGTCACCCTCATACGTAGCGTCGATAAACATCTTTCCCCTGTATGTCTTTCCTGACAACATCGTGATCGACACGATGCGTCCGTCTTTCAGCTCCACACCCCTAGCAGGTGTCCGATTGAGCCACTCATCGCGGTGCACGGGGATCTTGTGCTCGGCAGCATAATTTTCGAAAACCTTCTCCGCAACGTGGGGCTCAAACGTCCACTGTTCCGCCTTACCGTAATGCTCACCGATCCGCTGGTAGAACTCGCGCGATACCCCGCCGATCACCCTTTTGTTACCGATGTCCGTCTGGCCAAGCCCACCACTGGACAATCCACCCAGGTGCTTGTCCGGCCCAACGACAATCACTGTCTTGCCCATGCGCTTCGCCTGCACCGCCGCCATCACACCGGCGCTGGTTTGGCCGTAGACGACCACGTCGTATTCTGTTCGCTCCGTCGCGTGGCATACGAGATTTGTAAGCATAATCGCTCCAATGATGATTCCTGTCTCTATAATTTTCATGAGGAGCTTTTCATATTCTTCTTCGTGTTCATTTGCATCGTTTGCTTTCCTTGCCTAACGCCAAGCTCTCATGACGAGCGCTTGCGCTCGTTGTGAGAAGCGCCTTGTTCGCTGATTTGTTCTTTTAGATTATTCAGAGCCATTTCTAGTGTCCACTGGTTTGCATACTCACAGATAATAATTCCTTTCCCATTTTTTCTCCCAATCTCAAAACCCTCTTCGACGTCATCATAGAAGAGGACAATTTCTTTAGTTTCAGCCACTACCCACACGTTCTCAATCTGATTGTGTCGTTCGATTTTTTCCGAAACCACTGGAATACCGATATAATCAAGCAACTTAGCTAGGGTCGTATTCAGTGATTTCTTCTCTCTTTCGAAAAGTTCGCTGAAATCTTCAAACGATATTGGGGTCCATTCCATTTTTTCTAGCGAATGCTTCACATCACCGGCAGCAAAAACCAGCGGTTTTTGCTGTCCGAGTGCATGTAGTTGTTAGGCTCGCTTGGCTATTGTTCTGGAACTTGCATTCCAGCACCAAATATTGGTTGGCGTTAAATGAACACCCCCAATCCAGCGGTCAATATTTGAAACCTCAAGCCAGTTCAGTTTGCCAGCCAATACGTCTATACCAGCCGACGTGATAGATAATTCCAGATCTCTTGGGAATGGTTTTGGGATTGGCAATGTGAACTCTTTACCTTCCGGAAGAACTATCAAGGGAGGATTTGATTCTAGTAGTTTAAGGATAACTACCCAGAAACTAGCATCACCCATGAATACTCGCTCTTCCAACTTTTGATTGCGAAAGAAAACCCGTCCAGGATGTGTTGCACCGTTTGATACTAATTTCAATGCTTGCTCAGCGGTTCGAGATAATCCGTTTGTACAGCTAGGATATTCTTCCAATAGCCTCACGACTGCCCCTTCAAGAAACGGCAAAACAGTGGTATCCATATTTAGTAGTTCATACCACTTATCGGGAGAGCTTGATCGAAGCGCAGACCAAGCCTTATTGGATAGCTTGAGATGAGATTCCGTAATCGGCTCTTCATACTGCATCAGTCCTCCCATTTCTTCTGGAGTGAGTTGACCTAAATATTGATCTGTACAGATTATTGATAGCTCAATCCCTTTTGAAGGATTCTGATAAATCCAATCCAGTATTTGAATTATTTGAAGCTGATCATAGAGATCATGTTCGAACCATAATATTACTTTCTCGTATTCGTTGAAGGACTTAAGTTCATTATCTCTTTGCGTGAAATTTTCAGGATCTCCCCAATTGCGATCAACAATGAATTGAGACCGAATTTTTGACAACTCCTCTAGCGATAAATTGCTTGGGATAGGTCCATCATGTAATACATCCTGCCAGGGTAAAAGCACACCTGGAATATTAGCCTGTTTCATTATTTCAACAGCGGAACCTCCGTTTGTGATATTTAGAATATTTCTCATGGTTTCTTGAAAGCCGTCCGGCTCACTCGCGAGTGGAAGCCGCGGAGCGGCTGGAACGAGTTGAGTGAAGCCGATGGTTAGCTGTATTTATTTTGGCCAAACGAATTCGAGTGCTTTGGGGCTCTCAGGGTCAAACCATTCG
>JAJFLS010000125.1 GCA_021772595.1 Opitutales bacterium | reverse complement strand
CCCCCCCAACCCAACCAAAAATTCACCCCACAAAACTGGCTGGTTGGCCGGGCGGGGCCCCCGCCATGTTTTTAAAACCGGGTGCCCCGCGCCGCTCCTCCCTACCAAGCTCCCACATAGAATCTCACTTCCGCGCTCTCACGAATCGCGGGCGGCCGCTCCAGTCGTCAATTCCTTCGCTTTCGCTGTAGCCGAATTTTCCACACGCTTCCAAAAGCGCCGGATGCTGTTCGATCCCCGTCTCGAGCCAAAGCGTTCCCCCATCGCCCAACAACGGAAACGCGGCGGCGATTATCGCGAGCAAATCCTCTAGTCCGTCGTTCGTCGCCACGAGCGCCGACTTCGGCTCGAAGTCCCTGACTTCGCTTTCCGCTTCCTCCAATTCCGATCGAGTCAGATAAGGAGGATTCGAAACGATCAAATCGAACAGATCGCCTGTATCCACATTATTGAACCAATCAGACAAAACAAACTCTACGCGATTCTGCATGCCGCAGAGCAGAGCGTTTTCCTTAGCCAGTTCCAGCGCGTCTTCGCTCGCATCCGTCGCCACGACGCGCGCCCGAGGAAAATGCATCGCCAAAGCCAAGGCGATCGCCCCGGTGCCTGTACCCAAATCTAGGATATGAAGTTCTTGATCGATTTCCGGGCCTTTGTCTTTCACGAGCTCGACGAGCTGCTCGGTTTCCGGTCGCGGGATAAGCGCCCGCTGGTCGCACTTAAGCGTAAGGTCGTGAAACTGCGTCTGGCCCTGAATGTACTGCAAAGGCTCCCGCTTGCCTCGACGAGCAACGTAGCCGCGCATCGTCTCCAGCTCACTCTCGAGGAGCGGCCGATCGAACTGGAGATAGAGCTCCATTCGCCCGATTCCAAGGGCGTGGGCAACGAGCCACTCGGCGTTCAGTCTCGAACTTTCGACTCCCTTTTTCTCAAGGAAGTCCGAGCTCTTGCGCACTACTTCCAGCACTGTAAGCGTCTCGCTCATCGTAGAAGCCCGATCACGTTGGGCTTTGAGCCGCCGTCAGGGCATCGATTTTCAATCTCAGATCCTCCGCCTGGAGCGCGTCGATCACCTCGTCCAATTCCCCTTCCATAACCTGAGGCAAACTGTGAATCGTCAATCCGATCCGATGATCCGTCAGCCGGCTTTGCGGAAAGTTATAGGTCCGGATCCGCTCGCTCCGATCGCCCGTGCCGACCTGCTTCTTGCGATTCTCGGCATACTTCGCGCGCTCTTCTTCCTCCTTGGCTTGAAGCAGCCGAGAGCGAAGGACCGTCATCGCCTTCGCCTTGTTCTTGATCTGCGAGCGCTCGTCGGAACAGAGCACAATGATTGCAGTCGGCTTGTGAAGAATCTGCACGGCGGAGTCCGTGGTGTTGACGCCCTGGCCGCCGGGACCGCTCGCGCGGGTCACTGTGATCTCCAAGTCTTGCGGATCGACTTCGATATCCACTTCCTCCGCTTCTGGCAGCACGGCCACCGTGACCGTTGAAGTATGGATACGGCCCTGCGACTCCGTTTCGGGCACACGTTGCACGCGATGCACGCCGCTTTCGAATTTCATTTGCTTGTACGCCTCGTCCCCGCGGATCAGAAATGCCACTTCCTTGAAGCCGCTGATGCCGCTCTCGCTGGAGTTCATCTGCTCGATCGACCAGCCGCGACGCTCCGCCAAGCGCGAATACATCCGGTATAGATCGCCCGCGAAAAGCGAGGCCTCGTCGCCGCCCGCTCCGGCCCGAATTTCGACAATCGTGTTTCTCGAATCCGAATCCTCCGGCGGAATCATCGAAACGAGAATCTTCTCCTCAAGCTGTTCGATCGCAGTTTCAAGCTCCGGCAGCTCCTCCTCGGCAAGCTCCTTCAACTCCTCATCTCCCGCTGGATCGGCAAGCAACTCACGATGCTCCTCAGCCGCTTCTCGGGAAGATTGAAGGGCCGCGAAATCCTCCAGCAACTGACGCAACTTCATCAGCTCCCGCGAAATCGCCGCAGACCGACGGGCATCGTTGAAGAAGTCCGATTGGTTCATCAAACCCTCGATTTCTTCGACGCGTTTCTTGAACGGTGAAATGTCTGGAAGCTCTATCGCCATAGGAAAGCTAGGACCAATGCATCCTCGATCGCAAAACTGCAAATCCGAATTTGGCAAAGACTGCAAGTTGAGCAGAAGGCGAGATTTCGCCGATTGTAGGAGCCTGCTTGCAGGTGATTTGTACAAGATCGCCTGCAAGCAGGCTCCCACAATTTAAAAACGTGGGTGTGCCGCCCCTCCCCGAAATTCGCCATTGCAGTCCTCCATACAACCTCTTTTGTAGCGGGCATGCCACAAGGACTGTCCACCCAGAACAAAATCGCCGTCATCTGGGACTTCGACAAGACGCTCATACCAGGCTACATGCAGCAGCCGATTTTCGAGCGATACCAGATCGACGAGGCCACTTTTTGGGAGGAGACCAACACCATGGCCGAACGCTACAAAGAGCGCGGCTACCGCGTTTCTAGCGAGATCCTCTACCTCAACCACATCCTCACCTACGTCCGAAGCGGCAAGATGAAAGGGCTCAACAACGACGCCCTACGCGCGCTCGGCGCCCAAATCGAATTCTACGAGGGCCTGCCCGAATTCTTCAGTGAATTGAAAAACGAGGCACGCTCGAAGCCTGAATACGTGAAACACGAAATCGAGCTCGAGCACCACATCGTCAGCACCGGCCTGGCCGAGATGATTCGGGGCAGCCAAATCGCTCCCTACGTCGAAGGAATCTGGGGTTGCGAATTCATCGAGCGCCCGCTCCCGCCCGGATTCATCAGCCAAGACGAGTTCGGAATCGAGACCGACAAGGAAATCAGCCAGATCGGCATGATGGTTGACAACACGACCAAAACCAGGGCTCTCTTCGAGATCAACAAAGGCTCTAACAAAGACGCATCCATCGATGTAAACGCCAAGATGGCCCAAGAGGACCGCCGCGTTCCTTTTCAAAACATGGTCTATATCGCTGACGGCCCCAGCGACGTGCCGAGCTTTTCCGTCGTTCGGAAATTCGGCGGCAAGGCCTACGCAGTCTACAAGCAGGGCAACGACGCGGAATTCGCCCAAAACGACCTGCTGCTCCAAACCGGACGCATCCACGCCTACGGCCCCGCTCGCTACGCGGGCGATTCGAATACCTCCATGTGGCTCCGGCTCCACATCCAGAAGATCTGCGACCGCATCGTGGCCGACCGCGAGTTCAGCTTCGCCCGTCGCATCTCCGAACCCCCTCAGCACCTGAAAGACGAAATCGAAGAGCCCGAGGAAGCCGATCCCGCCATTGAACAGGAAACGATGGAACTTTGATTTTCCCCACCCAGCGATCGAAGTTTTCAAATTTTGATAACGAAAAACTTGAAATCCAAAAAACTCTTCTCTAAACGCATTCGCTCGCGAATTTCTTAAAAGATGGGCCTCATTTCCGGGGAACCGGATTTTGCGAAATACGTCTATTCCATCTCGATAAACAAAACGAAGCTCCACTTATGGTTGTTGTAGAAAATCTAGTTAAAGACTACGGGGACTTGCGTGCCGTCGATGGCGTGTCCTTCGAGGTCCGAAAAGGCGATATTCTCGGCTTTCTCGGCCCCAACGGAGCAGGCAAGTCCACGACAATGAAAATGATAGCCGGCTTCCTTTCGCCCACTGCGGGAACCGCTTCCGTCGACGGATTTGACGTCCAGGAGCATCCACTTGAAGCGAAAAGCCGTGTCGGCTATTTGCCCGAGAGCAGCCCCGCGTATCCAGAAATGACAGTCGTCGAGTTCCTGACCTACGTCGCCGAAACGCGCGGCTTTCGCACCCGCAACGAGATCAACGACCGACTGGCGAACGTTATCGTGAAATGCCATTTGCAGACCGTCCAAAACCAGACGATTGAAACGCTCTCCAAAGGCTATCGCCAGCGTGTCGGCGTCGCCCAATCCATTCTCCACGATCCGCCCGTCCTCATCCTCGACGAGCCCACCGACGGACTCGACCCGAACCAGAAGCACGAGGTCCGCAAGCTCATCAAGGCGATGTCGAAAGATAAAGCGATCGTCCTCTCCACCCATATTCTCGAAGAAGTCGAAGCGATCTGCAACCGCATCATCGTCATCGATCAAGGCAAAGTGCGCGTCAACGAAACCCCCGAGGAATTCAAGGCCCGCAAACCCGGCTCGTCCATCGACGAGATTTTCCGCGATCTCACTAACAGCAAGGCATACGCATGAACCAGATTGCACCTGTATTCAAAAAAGAGTTATTCGGCTATTTCCGTTCGCCCGTCGGCTACGTCATTCTAGCTGTGTTTCACATCGTCGTAATCGGCCTCGCGATCTTCGCTGGCTACTACGAAAGCAATCAAGCGAATCTGAATTCGCTATGGACCTTCCTTCCTTGGGCCTTCCTCATTTTCATCCCGGCTACCGGCATGAGACTTTGGGCAGAAGAAAAACGCTCGGGCAGCATCGAGCTGTTG
>JAJFLS010000124.1 GCA_021772595.1 Opitutales bacterium | reverse complement strand
GCTCGTCGCGGGCGAACACCCGAAGTACGTATCAAACGGATACGTTGAAGAAGTTGTTCGGCGGCTGTCGCGCATCTTCCCGAGCATCGCGCTGGAGCTGGGGCCGCTCGAATCGACCGGCTACGGCCCGTTGGTCGAAGTGGGTTGCGAAGCGCTCATCGTGTATCAGGAAACCTATCACGAAGAAACCTACAAGAGTCTTCACACAGCCGGACCGAAGCGACGCTTTCATTGGCGGATGGATACCGCCGAGCGCGCCTACGAAGCAGGCTTTCGCCGCCTTGGCATCGGAGCGCTTTTCGGGCTGCACGACTGGCGGCACGAAGCAATCGCCTTGGCAGCTCACGCTCAACACTTACTGCGAAACTGCTGGAAGGCGCAGATTAATCTCAGCCTTCCACGCATGCGTCCTGCAGCAGGCGAGTTCGAACAAGTTCAGTTTCTTCGCGATCATCACTTCGTCCAACTGATCGCCGCTCTCCGGATTCTGGAGCCGCACGCGGGAATGACGCTTTCGACTCGTGAGCCCTCCGCGCTGAGAGACGGGCTAATTCCGATTGGAATCACCAGCATGAGCGCAGGATCCTGCACGGAGCCGGGCGGCTACAGCAGTTTCGACGAGACAATTTTCAAGCCGACCGGAGAACAGCCCGGCGAACAGTTTCAAATCGCGGACGAACGCCCTCCTTCCGAAGTCGCCGCCGCTATCGAAGCGAAGGGTTACGAGCCCGTTTGGAAGGATTTCGAGCAGGCATTGATTTCGAAAAACGCCTCCGCTCCATCCGTGAACGACTCGTCAGATTTCGAGAGCGGAAAAGCGGATATCGCGATTCTCAAACCCGCAGGAATTGAATGAAAATCACCGCGAACGAGACGGAATTCGATATTGAAGAGAATTGCAGTTTGCCCTGCTTTCTCGAAACGCTGGGCCACAAAGTCGGCCTAGTCGTCGTCGAGCGCAACCGCGAAGCTCTCTCACCTTCCGAGGCCAGCCACACGATCTTGGAGGACGGCGACAAGCTGGAGATCGTCAAGATCGTAGCCGGCGGATAGTCTTAGACATGGGCGAACCATCCCTACTTCTCAAAGGTCTCAGCGTTACTCTCGACAAGCTGGAGTATCACTACGGTGGGCAAAGCGCTTCTTCGGAAACGCCTCATGTGTTCGTCTATTTCATAACGATCGCGAACCATTCGGATCGACGCGTTAAGTTGCTCGGGCGCAAGTGGATCATCTCGTCGATCGGCGGAGAGAAACTTGTCGTGGAAGGCGACAAGATCGTCGGCGAAGAACCGGACCTCGCTCCCGGCGAATCCTTTTCCTACAACAGTTTCCACATGTCGGCGGTCGACTCCTGGGCACTCGGAAGCTTTCACGGAATTGACGAAAATCAAAACCGCATCCATACGCTCATTCCCAGATTCACGATGCAAATCCCCGACCAATCGAGCTAGCGTTTTCGCGGATGTAGGAGCCTGCTTGCAGGCGATTCTCGCCTTTGAGAAGGAACTGAAAAATCGCCTGCAAGCAGGCTCCTACATTGACCTCGCCAGCCCGATCCCCAGCTTCCCGGCTTGACCCTCAATTCCCTTCGGACGTAACTAGCGGATAACCAACTCGTAAACACCTTAGAAATCGAAACCAAATCATCTTAATTATGGGACAACAACACCGAATAAAAATTAAACGTTCACGCCGCAAAGCCTATCTCTCCCGCAAGAAAGAGCGGGACCTAAAAGCGGCGAAGAAAGCCAAATAGTCGAGCTACGCGCCGCCGCGATTAACGCAGCATGAGCTTACTCGGACTAGAAGATCGGCAGTGGATCTTTCTAGCGACGGTCGTTTTTACCGTGACCACCGTCCTCGGATCGTATTCCGCTCTAAAACTGCATCGAAAAACCGGACGGCCCTACACGCTCGCCTTGGTGAGTTTCGGGTGGGTCTTGCAGACTCTTGGACTCTACGCGCGAGGTCTGCAATACGGCGGTTGCCCGCTTTCAAACCGGTTCGAACTGGTGCAGTTTCTGGTCTGGTCGGCGATCGCTCTCTACATTTTCGTCGGACCGGCATTTCGTTTGAGCTTGCTGGGGATGTTCACTTCGGGCTTCGCCAGCCTGTTCTCGATTTTGTCACTGTCCTTGTCCTCATGGGACACGGCGAATCGAACGCCGATTTTCGGAGACTCCCCGTGGATCGAAATGCACGCGGCGTTGGCGCTATTCAGTTATGGCGTTTTTGGGACGCTGGCACTGACGTCCTTCATGTACTTGCTTCAGAGCCGAAGTTTGAAGCAGAAGAAGATGGGCGGCCTCTTCCCGTTCATGCCTTCGATTATCGATCTTACGCAGATAAACTTCAGGCTTCTCGTGCTAGGATTTTGCATACTCACGAGCTCGCTCGCCATAGGAAGCGTTTACTTTACCCGCGATTTGGAGTCGGCCAACTACTCCTTGAAGCTCATCGCCACGGTCGGAGTCTGGTTCGGCTATGGCGTTCTGCTAATTCTTAGACTGCGGCAAACTCTCAATTACAAACAATATTCCTGGGCGTGCATCATTGTATTCGCGATTGCCCTACTCTCGCTCGATGCCGTTGATCGCGCCGCAAACAAAGAAGTGGACGTGGCAGCACCGGCCAACGCATCGTCGACGCGCTTATGAGCTCTAGTCACTGCGAACTATTGCTTGTGACCATCAATCACGAGAACGTTTCCCTTGAAGAGCGGGAGCTCTATACTCTTGCGGACGAGCAGGTAGCTTCCCTCTACGAAATGCTACACGAGTCGCCGATAATCGGAGAGTCGCTGGTCCTTAACACCTGTAACCGTTTCGAGCTCTACTTCACGACAACCGACGCGGAAGACGGCCTCTCGATGATTTTCGAAACATTGAGTGGGTTCTACGAAATACCGCGCGAAGAAGTCGTTTCCCACGCCAAGAATCGATCAGGACAGGAAGCGATCAAGCATCTGATAGAGGTATCGGCAGGGCTCCGATCGCAGATCACCGGAGAAGCCGAAATCTTCGGCCAAGTGAAAGAAGCCTACTCCAGGTGCCAACGTCTTGGATACGCTGGAGCCTTAATCAACCGGATGGTCCAAAAAGGATTTCAGGCCGCGAAACTCATTCGCCACTCGACTCCGATTGGCCAGGGGCAGATCAATATTTCCAATGTCGCGGTCGATCTTTCATTGAAAATCTTCGGATCATTGGATCGAGCGGCCGCATTGATCATCGGAACCGGCGACATTAGCGGAAAGACCGCCAAAGCGCTTCGCAGCCGAGGAGCCAAGGAATTCGGAGTCGCCAGCCATTCGCATGATCGCGCGGATACCGCAGCTCACGATTGGGGAGGGAGTCCCAAGGAGATAGCGGATCTGGATTCGTACCTCAACGAATACGACATCGTCATCTCTTCCACAATCGTCGAAGAGCCACTGCTGACCAAGGAATCTCTCAGCAAACTTCATCCCAAACGGAAAAACCGCCCTCTATTTCTGATCGATCTGGGTATGCCGCGAAACTTGGACCCGAATTGCGACGAGCTCGACAATGTCTACCTCTACAATCTCGACGACCTCGCAAAAATCGCGGAGGACAACCTGGGCGAGCGCCGCAACGCGGTCCAGACCAGCCAAGACATAGCCGACCAGAAATCGGTCGCCATTTGGCAGATGCTCGAAAAGCGAGGCCTGGTCAATTCCCGATAATCCGACTGGACTCGGAGAGGAAGATCCCTTTCAGGTTCATCTCCAGCGCTTGCGGATTCGGCGAATTCTTGAGCCCGTCGCCCTTGCTGATTTTGCCTTCTCTTACGAGACGGAGTAGGTCTCTGTTAAACGAACGCGAGCCGCTTTCTGTGGATACGTCCAGCAAGCCCTGAATCTTGTCGAACTTGCCTTCCTTGATTGTGTTCCGAACCAAGGCGTCCGCTATCATGATTTCCTGCACGGGCACGCGACTATCTTCTTCGAGTGAAGGAAGCAGCTTTTGGACGATCACGCCTCTCAAGGACTCGGACAACTTGCGGCGCACAAGCTCGTGTTTTTCAGGCGGAAAATATTCGAACAAGCGAAGAATCGCCTGCTGCGCGCTCGCGGCGTGCAAAGTCGTGAAAACGAGGTGGCCCGTTTCCGCAGCCGCCATCGCTGTCTCGAAGGTCTCAGCATCACGCATTTCCCCAATCAGGATAATGTCCGGATTCTGGCGGAGAACGGCCTTCAAAGCCTTAGGGAAATTCGGCGTGTCGATGCCGATTTCGCGTTGATTGAAAACGGATTGATTATCAATGAAATTGTACTCGATCGGATCCTCGAGCGTGACCACATGCTTTTCGGCGGTTTGGTTGATCCAGTTGAGCATGCAGGCCATCGTCGTGCTCTTTCCCGAGCCGGTGGCGCCGCAAAGGAGCACGATTCCGTCCTTGGCCAGGGCGAATTTCGTTAGCACCCCCTCTTCGAGGTTCAGCTCTTCGAAAGTCGGTATCTTGCTCTTGATGTGACGGAAAACCATGCTGACCGAGCCGCGCTGCAAGAACGCGTTCACGCGGAAACGACCCGCCTGCTCCAGAAAGTAAGCGAAGTCGACTTGACCTTCCATTTCCCAGGTTTCGCGGAAATTATCCGGGAGGCTGTCCTCGACAAACGCGAGGGCGTCTTCGCCGTCGATCGGCTTCATATCGACCTCTTCCAAGCCACCGTTGATTCGCAACAAACCGGGCTTGTCGGATTTGATCACGATATCGCTCGCGCCATTATTTACTGCGAGCAGAAGCAATTCATCGAAAATTTCCAAAGACATGGGCAATTATTGACTGAGTTTTGATATTTCTAGCCTTAGAGCACCTATAGAGTTGACCGGGTAATTAAATCGTCTTGGAACTCGAAACCTTCAATCTACACTGCGAGGAATTATGAGTAGCAATCGATTCACCGGATCCATCACCGCAATAGCGACCCCATTCAATGAGGATGGGACCCTGGCAGTGGGCGACCTTGAAAAATTCGTCCAGACTCAGATATCCGGCGGAATCGGCGGTCTGCTGCCCGTGGGCACCACCGGCGAGTCGCCCACCTTGAACCATGAAGAGCATGGCGAAGTGGTCGAAATCGTCGTCAAGGCGGCCAAAGGCCAGGTCCCCGTCATCGCCGGAGCGGGCTCGAACTCCACGCGCGAAGCGATTTCGCTGACCAAACACGCCGATACCGCCGGAGCGGATGGCATTCTCCACGTCACCGGCTACTACAACAAGCCCAGCCAGGAAGGTCAGTTTCAGCACTTTTCCGCGATCGCCCAAGAAACCGACAAGCCGATCGTTCTCTATTCGATCCCGGGACGCTGCGTCGTGGACATCTCGATTCAAACGGTCGAACGGCTCGTCTCCAAACACTCGAACATCCGACATATCAAGGAAGCCGGCGGACAAGTCAGTCGGGTGGACGAACTGAAAAAAGCGCTCGGCGACGATATCACCGTGCTCAGCGGCGACGATGGATTGACCCTGTCGTTCATCGGCTCCGGAGCCGAAGGCGTCATCTCGGTGGCCTCGAACGTTTTTCCGACTGAAGTGACCGAGCTGGTAAACGCGTCCTTGGAGGGAGACATGAAGCGAGCCTCCCGCATCCATCGCGCGCTGTATCCGATTTTTCGCGACCTCTTCATCGAGCCGAGTCCCGTTCCGGTCAAGGCCTGCTTGAAGCGGATCGGACTTTTCACCACCGATCGCGTTCGCCTACCGCTTTGCCCGATGAGCGATAAGAATGAGGCAACCGTTCTGAGATCTCTGGAACAGGCCATCGCAGCCACCAACGCGAATTTAACCGCCAACGTTTAACTATGAGCCTAAGGATTTGCATCAACGGCTACAAAGGCCGAATGGGAAACGCAATCGAGAAAGCCGCCACCGAGGCGGGCCACCAGATCACCGGGAAAGTCGATATGGGCGACGATTTGAAATCCGCTCTGAGCGATTCCGATCTGGTCATCGATTTCTCGTTTCACGCCGTAACCCGAAGCGTTTTCGAAACTGCAGCCGAGCTGGGCAAACCAGTT
>JAJFLS010000123.1 GCA_021772595.1 Opitutales bacterium | reverse complement strand
TGGTTGCCCTGAGGCGATTGGCTGCGACGGGGGCGGTTTTCTGCTCTCTGAATTTTGCGATGGGGCAGGAGGATCCCATTCCGCTGGTGGATGTGGAGACGAATATTCTGGCGAAGCGAAACGATGAATTTTGGAAGAGCGCGAGCGCTCGGCGAGCGTTGGAGTCGGGGCTTTACGAGGTTGCGGAAGCGTATGCTCGGGAATCCTTGGAAAGCGCGGATACTTTGGACCCGGAGGTACGAGCTGGGCTGCATTTGCTCCAAATCGACGCCCTGCTTGGACGTGGACTTTATGGGGAGGCGGGCGCGGCAATCGACGGGATGGAGTCGAACGGTTTCCGTTCGGACTCGATTTCGCTGAGGAAAGCGGTGCTGGCTCTCGTTGAGGAGAATGAAGAGGACGCGTCGCTCCAATTGGAGTCGGTGAGGGATTCGAATTTGGATTCGAGCGAACGGGCCTGGCTCGCTTTGGTTCACGGCTGGCTTGATTTGGAATCGGGCGACGCGATCAGCGCGGACATAGAGTTTGATTCGGCACGGGGTTTGGCATATCAGCAGTCTCCTGCGCTGGCAGGCCAGATCGCGTTTCTGGCGTATCGCTATCAGCTAAATTCGGAGATAGCTGAGTTGTCCATCGAAGATCTGCGTCAGGATTACGATTCCAATCGCGGGTCGCAGACGGGATTTCGCTATGGCCAAATGTTGGCGGTCGCGCTGCATGAGCTTGGCCGAACGGGCGAAGCGATAGATGTGGTGAACGCCGCGATGCAAGAGTTGCCGGAAGTGTATTCGAATTTCAAGGATCAGTTTTTATTGTTAAAGCTATTGCTTTCCGGCGTGGAGTCGAACGAAGGTCAGGTGGCTGCGAGAACTCTCGCGATTGATGGAAGCGATGTTTCGCTTCAGCGAATTGGGTTGCAGCATATTTTTTCGGTGGGTTTGGGAGACGATGGCCCGGTCGGTCAAGTCCTGGTGGATACGCTCGATGAGATCATATCGCGTACGCCGGTCCATCCGTTGGCCGCCGAGGCGCTTTACTATCGAGGCGTGCGGAATTTTCAGGAAGGAGACTATCCTAGGGTGGAAGACGATGCTGAGCGATTACTCGATGAGTTTCCGAACTCCGCCTACAGGAAAGGCGTTCTTACTTTGTTGGCCTCTTCTTCTTGGCGGAGAACTCTATATAGGACGGCGGCCAGTTATCTTTCCCAAGTGCGATCGGAATTTTTGGAGGATCAGAAAGGTGAGACTTTGAGCATATTGATTGCGGATTGCTATTTCCGGGCAGGCCTTCGAGCGGGCGATGCAGAGGACTACGCGAATGCGGCGGAAGCGTATTCGGTTGCCTTGGACGGATCTCTCGATAGGGAGAGCTCGAGCGAAGTTTTTTTCAAACTCGTGCTTTCCTATTTGAATGCGAAGGAGATCGATAAGGCGAAGGCGGTCCTGGACGATCTGGATTTGGTTTTGAAATCGTCGACTCCTCTGATGGTGTGGCAAGCCGAGTGGCTGCTGATAAAGCAGATGCGCGGGCGAAGGGAGTGGAAAGAAGCCTACGATCGGATCGACAGTTTCGAGCTGGAAGGTCTGAATCTGAGCCTCCAGATGCGGTTGTTCTGGCTGGGTAGCAAGCTTGCCTTTGAATCGGGACGCTACAGCGACACGAAAGTGTGGGCCGAACGATTAGCCTTGGTTTTAGAGGAGGTGGGCAATTCTGAGTCCGTCGACGCCGAATTCTTGAGCCAAGTGAAATCCAATGTGGAGCTCACGTTGGCGGAATCGCTATTGGCAGTGGGAGAGACGCAGGAAGGACTGGATACGCTCGCACGGGTGCGCGAGGAGTACGCGGGGTCGGAGTCGGCGGAACGATCTTATATTGTGGAAGCCCGTTATTTGTCGGATCAGGATACGGTGGTGGAGGCTTTGCAGCTGCTGAATTTCCTGGTGGATAATTATCCAAAGAGCAAATACGCGCCGCTTGCTTTATACGAAAGCGCCTTGAATGCGGAGAAACGGGGGCAGGGCGAATACCTGACGCAAGCGATCGAGCGTCTACAGAGGATCGTCAACGACTATCCAGAATCGGAACTGGTTTATTTCGCCCGATTGAAGCAAGGCGATTTGCTGCGGAAGCTCAATCAGTTCGGACAGGCCGAGGCCGTGTATGAATCGCTCGAAAATACGCATCGCGATCATCCGGAACTTTATTGGGTGCAAATATCGCTGGCTGATACGCTTATCGCGCAGGCCAGCGAAGATCCGAGCAAATTCCAAGGGGGCATCTCGCGGCTGGAACGTTTGATGGACGTTCCGAATGTACCGATGGAGCTCCGGGTTGAGGCGGGCTACAAGAGAGGGAACGCATGGAAGAACCAGGGAGACCTTTTGAAAGCGAAGGCGGCGTATTGGGATTTGTACGATCTATTAGTCGCCGATGAATTGCGGATGCAGAATTTGAAGAGGTCTGGGAGGTACTGGCTTTCGAGAGCGATTTTCGAGTTGGCGGAGATTTTCGAAGACGAAGCAGAGCTAGACAAGGCAATCGAGTTCTACGAGGAAATCGAAAACTTGGGCTTGCGAGGAATTGACGCGGCCCGTGTTCGCATCGAGCAACTCCAGCGCAGCGTGCCGGTCGCTAGCGCCCCTTGAATTTCAGGCATATGAATTTTGCATCCATAGATACGATACATGTCGAGCTGTTCGACAAATTCCAGCAAGGCGGCATTATAATGTGGCCGATGTTCTTGATGAGCATCGCGGCGCTGGCGATATTCATCGAGCGAGTGCTTTTCCTCCATCGAAATCAGATTCGTTCGAAGGATTTTCTGGCGGGAATCGATAATTCGCTAAGCAAGGGTCGGCTGATCGAGGCGCTGACCGTTTGCCAAGACACGCCTGGCCCTGCGGCGGCTATGGTGAAGGCCGGCTTGATGGCGTTTCGCAAGACGGACGAAGAGATTCGCGAATCGGTGCGGGAAGTGGCGATTGTCGAGTTGGGTCCGATCAAGCGCCGCATCGGCGCGCTGGCCGCGATCTCGCAAGCCGCTCCAATATTCGGGCTGCTGGGAACCATGCTCGGTTTGATCGACGCATTCTCTCAATACGAAGAGCAAGGCGTGTATTTGAATGCTGGATTCCTGGCCGGGGGCATGTGGGAGGCTTTGATCTCGACGGCGACGGGCTTGGCCCTGAGCGCGGTGTGCATTTTGGGTCATCATTTCCTGGTGGGTCGCGTTCGGTCGATGACGCACGAGATGGAATGGTTGGGGCAGGAGTTGCTGGTGTCGTTCGTTAAAATCAAAGCGGACGCGGATTTCAAAATAGAGGAGGATAATGAGACTGCTGACGCTGAATCTGAAGGATGAAGTCCCCAAGGCGGCGTCGCTGAATTTCTGGCCGTTCTTCGATATTTGCGTGATCGGCCTGTTCGCGACGCTCTTCGGCTCCAATTACGTGATCGCGCCGGGCATCAATATTGGGCTGCCGCGTTCGAATCACGTGCAGACGGTCGTATCGGGTCGCCTGGAAGTGATGTCGGTCAATGAGGTGAGCGGCGAAGAGGTGATCATTTTCGAGGAGAGGCTACTGAATCTGAAGACGCTGGAAAAGATGCTCGCCCAGCGCGGAGAGGTTTCCAAGAAAGTGACTTTGCTCATTCGGATGGACGCAGCGGTTTCGGCGCAGACGTTCACGTCGATATGCGAGATCGCGGAGGCGGCCGGCTACGAGAACGTGCAATTGGCGACTGAGAATCGGCCGATAGAGCGGAGCGCTCTAGGAGGATCCGGACAATAGTGAAACGCTCGACTTCAAGATGGATCGCAGGCGTGGGAGTGGGCTCGATCGTCCACATCGGGCTGTTTTGGCTGGTCGGAGTTTTGAGCGAGCCTGCCGATCGCAGCCGAGAGCGCCATGAAAAGGGGGCGAGCTTGCAGTTTATTGGGGCCGACACGGTCGAGCTTTCACCGGTCATGCAGCAGCAGATCGAGCTTTTCGATCCCAAGCCGCTACTGCTTCCCACGGAGTGGAATGCTGTTGTGACGAGACTCAATCGGCTTGAGGCTTATGTGGATGACGATGCTGACCTTTTCGTAGACTACGAGCCAGTATTCCGTTCGGAGGACGGGAATTTCGTCGGCTCGTTTGGCAATTCATGGCGGCCCGCCGGCTCGCCCAAAGAGAATCAGCTAGCGTTTCCGTTCGCAGTTACTGAGCGGTTTGGCCGGGCGAGCATTTCCCGGTCGCAGGAGGAGATCGACGGCATCAGCCTGGAAGTGGTCAGAGTCGGGACCGGCGAATTCGTTTATTCGCGGAGCCATTATAATAATGCTGCGCAGGAGATCATGGAGTTCGAGGAACTCTGGGAACCGGCCTCCTTTCTCGTGCAAATCGTCGATTCGTTTCAAGTCAGCGTGCCCTCCACGGCCCGGAGCAGCGGATTTCCGGAAATTGACCAGAAATTGGGCGTATTGATCATGAGGGATCTGCTTCCGAAAGGCCTGCTAGCCAACGGCTCTTACCTGGTCTGGATATCCCGATGAAAGCCTGCGAATTTTTTATTGATATTTCAGTTGACGGCAAATTTGGGCTTATGCATCTTCTTGCTTCTTTTTTCGACACATACCACTTGGTAAGGCCCTTGTAGCTCAGTCGGTAGAGCGCATCCTTGGTAAGGATGAGGTCGGCGGTTCAAATCCGCTCGAGGGCTCCATTTGAGCGAGGACCTTCCATCTGGGAGTGTTGAAAGAGGAGAAATTTGAATTTTATAAACACAATAAACTAACAGCAAAAATGGCTAAAGGAACCTTCGAAAGAACAAAACCACACGTTAATGTCGGCACAATCGGCCACGTTGACCATGGCAAAACAACGCTGACCACTTCCATCTTGGCAGTGCAAGCAGGTAAAGGTCTGGCAGAGCATAAGAGCTATGCCGATATTGCCAAGGGTGGTACGGTTCGAGACGAATCCAAGATCGTTACGATCTCGGTAGCTCACGTAGAATACGAATCTGACAAGCGTCACTATGCTCACGTCGACTGTCCAGGTCACGCGGATTTCGTGAAAAACATGATCACTGGCGCCGCTCAAATGGACGGCGCCATCTTGGTTGTTAGCGCGGCTGACGG
>JAJFLS010000122.1 GCA_021772595.1 Opitutales bacterium | reverse complement strand
CGTCATTACGGCGGGCAACCGATGGTGGCGACAAGGATCGCTCTTGCGACGACCGCGGTCGGCATCCTGACGATCCCGCTGTGGATCCGTTTTGGGAGCTGGTTTGTTGGGGTGTAAGCGGGAGTGCTGGCCGTGTCCGCGATCGACGATCGCGGCTACAGTTTTTCCGATTGCTCGCCAAGTGTAGGAGCGGGTTTAACCCGCGATATCGCGGATCGATAAGATATAGAATGAGAGTTATCGCGGGGTAAACCCGCTCCTACAATTAGCCAGATGAGAATTTTCTGAATACTCTCTTCATTCGAAAGACGGTTGCTACTGGTGGAATCGTTCTCAGTATTCGGAGGGTATGAGCGAATGTGTTGAGCTGCTTAAAGACCTTATCGCGATTCCGAGCGTCAATCCGGCTTATGGGGGTCCGGGCGAAGGAGGCGTGCAGGCGTTTGTGGAGAGCTGGCTTTTGGAGCGGAGCATCGACTTCCGGATTCAGGAGGTGTTTCCGGGACGGAACAACGTGATTGCTCGGATTGGGCCGGAGGACAAGCCGGCGATCTTGATTGAAGCCCACATGGATACGGTTGCGGTCGAAGGTTGGACTTTGGGAAGTCCTTACGAAGCTATTGAGAAAGACAGGCGACTGTACGGTCGCGGGTCGTGCGATACGAAAGGGAGTTTGGCGACGTTTATGTTGCTCGCGGAACGATTGGCGAATCGAAGCGATTCGATGGAGCATGCTCTCGTATTTGCGGCGACTGTGGATGAAGAATATAAGCAGCGAGGAGGGTTCAAACTAGTGGAGCTCGCCGAGGAGCTAAGGATCGTCGCGGCGATCACGGGCGAGCCGACTCGAAGTTCGATCATTACAAAGCACAAAGGCGCTTGCCGCTACTCGATCGAGGCGACGGGCAAGGCGGCGCATGGCTCGACGCCTGAACTTGGCGAAAACGCGATTTGCAAAATGGCCCGAATAATCGAGCGACTGGAGCGTTACGGGGAGCTACTGGGGCGCGATGAGTCGAAGCCGTTTATCGAGACGGGTACTTTGAACGTGGGAAAGATCGAAGGCGGAACCGGATTCAATATCGTGCCGGACCGCTGCGTGATCGATTTGGATTGTCGGCTGGGAGTTAATGATGAGATGGAGGATCTTCGCGAGGAGCTCCAGACGATTGTCGATTCGGAAACGGGGGTCGCGTTCGAGACTTTTCTCGAACGTCCGCCGTTGAATACGGACAATGAGAACTGGTTTCCTCAGGCGCTCCAGGCGGCGGCTCGAAGCGCTGGATTCGAATCGGACTTTGGCGAGGTCGCGTTTATGACCAACGGGGTCGCGTATTCGAGCCTTGGTTTGCCGACGGTCGCTTTCGGTCCGGGTGACATCGGGCAGGCCCACAAGACAGACGAATTTATCGAGCTGGGCGAGATGGAGAGATCCTTAGCGATCTTGGAGAAATTGTTCCAATGACTAGGTCGCGCGGCCAAATTCACTCATGTCGCTTCAAACGGGTCTTTTCGGCCTAAATCGCGTTTCCTCATCTCAACGAATCCCGATTCGCCTCGAGTCGAAAGCCGCAACTTGGTCTCGAGAATCCCTCGGTTACGCTCGTCCCGGAAATTGTCCATGCGACCCAAATCGAATCTAGGGCAATCGCTGATAGCAGTTTAAATTTTTGGAAAACTGGGTTTCTCGCTCTTAACTCTAGCAGTATTTCGACCGTTTTAGATCTTAGTGATCGAGCTCGGAAATGGGCTCGCTCGAAGACCTCTCACCAATCTGGATGATATTCGGCATCATAGCAATTATCGCCTTAAGCATGGGCGCTTTATACCTTTTTTCGCGAAACCTTGGCGAAAACAAACGCATGCTGATCGAGGTGGTCGACGTTCTGAACGAACGAACTCTGGAAGTGATTTCGGACGGCGTGGGATATCGGGTAGTGCTTGGCGGGATTGGATTTCCAACGGGTGACGACGGAGCTCTCTCCGATGCGAAAGCGCTAATCGAAGACATTGCCAAAGGCCGGCGATTCGACATGGAGATACTCAAGGAAATCGAAGGGCTGAAATACGTTTCGATTCGCGCTTCCAGTGGCGATTCACTGAACGAACTTATGCTCAAGGGGGGCTTTGCACGGTTCGATTCGCGTGCGATCGGATTTGTCAATTCGATGATCGAGGCGGAGAATGAGGCTCGCGAAAAAAAGCTCGGGATCTGGAACGAGAGACGCGCTAAGCTCCGCCAGTTTTCGAACGAATTCGAGGGCAAGGAATCTGTGGACGGGAATTCCAGAAGAGTGGATCAGCTGAACGAAGACGCGAACGCGACTTCGCAATGAGCGTTAGCGTGTTGCCTCCCTTCGTGGTGTAGCGGGGAGCTCGAAGGGGTCGGCTTGCAGGGAGGATTCTAGCTGTAGCCGCGATCGCTGATCGCGGTTGTTTCTTTTTAATATATTCCGCGATTAGCGATCGCGGCTACAGGAAGATCGTTGCCGCTACGTGAGAATGCCTCGGGGCTTGCCCGAAGGGCATCCTTATTGACACCAACGTAAGCGCGGGTCGATCATGGGACTCACGGTTATTCGTTTCCTATGGCTTCAAATTCCAAACCGGGGTGTTGCATGCCCACCAATACTGCCCCCGCGCCTTGTTGCGGCGGCGAGAGTAAATCGGAGCCTGTTTCGGAGGCTAAGCGAGCCTCTGACTACGGGAGCTCCGAAAATATGGTCCTGATGGACGCGGGCTCGTTTTTGATGGGGACGGACAGCGACGAGGCGTGGGATGACGATGGCGAAAAGCCGGTCCGAGCGGTAGAGCTTTCGGCGTATCGAATTTCCAAGTGCTGCGTCTCGAACCGCGAGTTTGCGGCGTTTGTGGAGGACACGGGCTTTGTCACGGAGGCGGAGAAATTCGGCTGGTCCTACGTCTTTCACATTCTTCTGCCGAAATCGCTTTTGAAACGCTTGAAGCCGAAAAACGTGCAAGGGCTAGAGTGGTGGTACGGAGTCGAGGGGGCATACTGGAAAAAGCCGG
>JAJFLS010000121.1 GCA_021772595.1 Opitutales bacterium | reverse complement strand
GGATACTATTGTAGCAACAACAGCAAGCAGGATTACAACTTGGAGCTGACGGGCGAGGTCTGGGATGAATCGTCGAGAACCGCCCACTGGAAAAATCGTGGCGAGGACCAGTCCTTCTTCGCGGTATTCAACTTTACCGAGAGCCACGAGAGCAAGGTAACCAAGGGCGGAATGGCGCCGGAAATTCACGAGCGGAAAGACGTGCGCATCCCCGACTACCATCCGGATACGCCAGAGGCGCGCCGCGCATGGGCGACTTTCTACGACAACGTGACCGTGTCGGACCAGAGAATCGGGGACGCGTTGCAGGAGCTCGAAGCCGCGGGCCACGCCGGTGACACCATCGTTTTCATCTACGGGGATCACGGAGCCGGCATGCCGCGCCACAAGCGTTTCGCTTACAACTCGGGCCTCGCGGTCGGGCTGATTGTCTATGTGCCGGAAAAATTCGCGCATCTGGCACCTGAGGATTACGCGGCAGGGGTCGCCAGCGATCGACTGGCCAGCTTTGTCGATCTGGGGCCAACGGTCCTCAGCCTCGCAGGCATCACTCCGCCGGAGCACCAGCAAGGGGAGCCCCTCATGGGCGCGCACGAAGCCGAGCCGCGGTCGTATGTATTCGGATTTCGGGGTCGCACGGATGAGCGCTACGACAATGTTCGGTCAGTTCGGGACAGGCGATACATGTATGTCCGGAACTACATGCCTTATCGCCCGCACGGCCAGTATGTGGAAGTCATGTTCGGCTCGGATATCACGCAATCCTGGTATCAGCAATTTCAAGACGGCAAGCTCAACGACGCCCAAGCCGCCTTCTGGAAGCTCAAGCCGGCTGAGGAGCTTTATGACCTGAAGGCGGACCCGGACGAGACCCGAAACTTGGCAGGGAAGCCCGAGCAGCGTGAAACTCTCGAGAGAATGCGGACTGCCCTCGAAGATTGGCAAAAGGAGATCGTCGACGTGGGCTTGTATCCAGAATCCGGGATGCACGCCCAGGCTCCGGATAGAGTTCCTTACGAAATTCGGAATGTTAAGAGCGGGTTCGATTTCGGCGAAACGTTAAGCGCTGCGAATCTGGCGACCAGCGATGATGGCAGCGAAAAGGCGCTAAACGCCCTCGTAAAGGGACTCGGCAGCCAAGATTCGACGGTCCGCTACTGGAGCAGCGTTGGAATCCTGCACCGAGGGAAAGATGCGGTGACTCCTAGCAGAAAAGCGCTGCTGGAATTGACCGAATCCGATCCTTCGCCCGCTGTGCGAGTGTTCGCCGCTGAGGCCCTGGGACGGTTTGGCAAAGCGAAGGACTCTGAGGTCGCCCTCGCGAGCTTGGTCGGCATCGCCAACGAAAGCCCCAACGGCTACGCCGTGCTCGAGGCGGTCAACGCTTTGGAATACGTGTGCCTCGACTGGATCAAAGCCGATCGCGAACTCGCGCCCGTCCGAGAAGCTCTCGATTCCCTACGGCTCAAGCGCGAATATTCGCCGAAAAACAAGATCAGTGGAAAACTCGTAGCTTGGCCGGTGCGCGTTGCCCAGCGCATCGATGCGATATTGCAGGAAGCCGAAACGGATTCAGCAGTCGCCGCGAAGTAGCGTTCATCCCGAGCCTCGGCAAAAGATTTGAACCGGCAAATGGATGCTAAATATTGCGAATCGATAAAGGTAGGGACTGATCCCGCAGGCGCGGGTAGGCGTCAACTTAAGCTGCAAACCGACGGTTCGCCGAGTGTAGGAGCCTGCTTGCAGGCGATCAGTTTCCATGGGCAATGGACAGAGAAATCGCCTGCAAGCAGGCTCCTACATTCGTAAATCTTTAAGTTGACGCCTATGCGAAGAACGGGTGAACGTTGTCAGAGAAATTTTATTAACAACGCTCGTACCTCGCTTGATCCTGCTTCGCAGGGCAGGATCCCAGCGGAGCTGGGGCAGGATTGAATTAGCTTTTGGATTTTAAGTACCAAGGAGACCACGGAGTTTTCGATGGATTGATTCTCATGTAGCTCAGTGCTTCAGCCTGAGTTTTGAACGTTGATAGGGCTCAGGCTGAAGGACTGAGCTTCTGTTTCAACACCCTCTTTTGGGGCTCTGGGTTCGGAGGACCGAGCCGGTCCTCCCTACCTTTAGAAATGCCCCTCTTGCTTTGACGTCATTCTCGATGGAGTTGAATCGTTTTGCATAACACGCTCTTTTCATTAAAATGGGTGAGAAGTGCTTATTTTATCCAGAACAACTGAGATGGGACGGTACTCTGAATTGCAGCGCTCGTTTCGATCCGGAAACATTACGATCGGCTTGGTTTTGTTTCTCGTTGGACTTTGCGTTTCGCAGAGTCGTGCTGCAACACCTGTTTCGCCAACAGGCACGGAGTCAGATGTCCGAAGCGTTGAAGTGACTACTACATCCGAGAAGATTACCATCGACGGTATACTGGATGAAACGATCTGGAGTGTCGCGCCCAAGATTGGCGATTTGATTCAACGCCAACCGGATACCGGTGAAGCGCCTTCTGAGAGAACGGAAGTCATTCTTTTACGCGATGCAGACAACCTATACATAGGAGTGACAGCCTACGATTCGGAGCCGGACAAGGTCATCTCCACACAAATGGAACGGGACGGAAATATCTGGAGCGATGACTATATTCAATTCATGCTCGATACATTCCACGATAAGCGTAACGCCTACTATTTTGGAACTAATCCAGCTGGCGCTCTGGTAGAGGGGCTTCTCCTCCCCCATGCCCAGATAGTGAATACGAATTGGGACGCAATCTGGGATCTACGCGCCAAGCGCACGGACGAGGGATGGACCGTGGAAATCGCGCTGCCCTTCAAGAGTCTCAGTTTTCCAGATGGGCAGTCGGTATGGGGCTTCAACTTCTTGCGTCACATCTACCGAAAGCAGGAAGAAGATCGTTGGACGGGGGCGCGGTTGGAGACCAATTTTTATCAAATGTCCGAGGCGGGAGAAATCACTAACATGACCGGACTCAACCAGGGGATTGGTCTCGATGCGCGCCCCTTCGTTGCCAGCAGTTGGTTGCATAACAAGGACACTGGCAAAGACGAATTCGACTTTGAGCCGGGGCTCGATGTGTTCTACAACATTACGCCCAGCCTGAGATTTACGGGCACTATTAATACCGACTTTGGCGAGACGGACGTGGATGCTCGCCAGATCAACCTTACCCGGTTTTCGCTTTTCTTTCCTGAGAAACGATCTTTCTTTCTCGAAGACGTAGGCGTATTCGAATTCGCCAGTACCGGGCCTCGGCCTCCGGGAGGTCTTCCGGGGGCGGGAGCGGACGTGTTTCCTTTCTTTAGTCGTCGAATCGGTTTGTTGGATGGTCAGGAAGTTCCTATCGATGGGGGCGCTAAATTGACTGGAAAAGTAGGCCAAACTGAAGTCGGTTTATTTGGCGTTAGGACCGGGGATACTGCCTTTGTTGAATCTAAGAACTTTGTTGTCGGGCGGTTTAAACAGAACATTTTTGAGGAATCCTACGTGGGAGGGATCTTTACGGACGGCAATCCTTCACCTGGAAAATCTAGCAATACTTATGGGGTGGACATGCGGCTGGCTACCTCCCGCTTGTTTGGCCAACAGCGCAATATGATTTTTGATGCCTACGGCCTCAAGAGCGATAACGACGGCGTCTCTGACGATGACATGTCCTATGGTTTTTCTGCGCGATACCCCAACGATAAATGGGACGGCGTGGTTGCGCTTCGCGAAATTCAACAAAACTTTGATCCCGGAATTGGATTTGTTCAAAGGCGTGATGTACGGATGTACCGCCTTGGGGGGAGTTATAACCCGCGCCCCAAGGACTATATGGGCGTGCAGCAAATGTTTCATGACGTGTATTACACGCGCTTTGAAAGTTTGGATACGGGACAATTGGAAAGCTCGGAGCTATACATCGCCCCCTTTGACTGGCACTTCAAATCGGGTGATAGTCTTCATGCTCTTGCCGACTGGGTTCATGGGTTTGAGCGTCTCTCTGAACCGTTTGAGATTTCTCCAGGAGTCATTCTGCCGATGGGGGATTATGAAACAGATCGATCAAGGATCTCTTTTGCTTCAGCTAGAAAGCGTCCTTTCTCTGGCTCCATTGTGTTTTCCTACGGTGATTTCTGGTCGGGATCTTCAGAAGAAATCTCCACGAGTGTCGCCTATAATCTGCCGCCTCATTTCAGGTTCACTTTCAGCGCAAACCAGACCTTTGCCGATTTGCCTCAGGGAAAGTTTACTGCCCGCATTTTGACTTCTACGCTCAATCTCGCCGTGTCGCCGCGTCTAACATTTTCCAATTTAGCCCAGTACGACAATCGGTCACGCAATCTCGGCTGGCAGAGCCGCGTGCGTTGGACTTTGAAACCGGGCAACGATCTGTTCCTATCCTTTAATCAGGGTTGGATTAACGAGGATACTGGGAGCCTTCGCTTCATCGCTCAGAATACGAAGATCGCTGCCAAGTTTCAGTATACCATCCGCTTTTAGCCGGCAGACTGGGCGGATAAAAACAAAGAGTAGTTTGTATTATTGATCACCCGTTTTGTACCTAAGAGACTGTTTAATAAGTGAAATACATTCGGGGCGGCGCCCGAACGCTACCTATTTGAAGGGGATTTTAGGGTAGTGAACGGGCGCCGTCCGGTTCCAACGATTCGCCGAACTGACTTATTTAACAGTCTC
>JAJFLS010000013.1 GCA_021772595.1 Opitutales bacterium | reverse complement strand
CCTCTTGGGTTACACGAATGGCGACTCGACCAACTTTCAGAGGATTCAATCATTCGAATTCGATGCATCCCAAGCCAATGAGGGAAGAAAGATATTGATTTCAAAAAACTGTATCGCCTGTCATGATTTTCCCAATGTGGAACGATTGCATCGCAAGGCGCTCACCAAGATACGATCAACTGCTTTTCCTTTCGAGAATCATCCTGAGTATGCGCTAAGCGAGAACCAACAGCAGTCCATCAACTTGTTTCTCGCCAATGTAAAAAAGCGAGTGCCAGTGCCGACTTTTCTAGAAGCGCTCAACTGCGTCGCCTGCCATGATCGAGATGGTATTGGCGGACCCGATACAGCGCGCGAAACCTACTTCACAGGCGACCACGACCTCGGAGATGCGGGACGCTTCCCGCCATCCCTCTCGGATGCGGGCCGAAAATTCCAGTCAAAATGGCTCGAAGGCGCGATAAAAGGAGAAAAACAAATCAGGCCTTATTTACGTGTTCAAATGCCTGATTTCGGCGAATCCACGAAAGGATTGTCTAAACGCTTCCTTAACGAAGATAGAATATCCATTTCCAAGAAGCATCCAAATAAATATGTAGAAGAAGGCCGCAAGCTATTGGGAACGCAAGGCGGTCTAAATTGTATTACCTGTCACGGTTGGGGCGATCGTCGTTCATTGGGAATCCAGTCTATTAACCTGAGCAACCAGCACGAGCGCCTACAAGTGGAGTGGTTCCGCGACTATTTGATCAATCCGAACGCTCATCGTCCAAACACTCTGATGCCCTCGTTCTGGCCCGGAGGCATCGCTTCGAATCAAGAGATTCTCGATGGAAATACTCAGACTCAGATCAACGCAATTTATTCATTTACCAAATACGGTGACGGGTTGCCCGGAGGATTTCCCAGCCTTAACACGAGCGAATTTGAAATCATTCCAACCGACCGGCCGATTGTCCAACGCTCCTTCATGGAAGGTGTGGGAACGCACGCCTTGCTTGTTGGATTTCCAGAAGGCGTTCATTTCGCCTTCGACGCCAAATCAGGGTATCCCGCCATGATGTGGAAAGGACGATTCTTCGATGCCTATAGTACTTGGTTCTCCCGCTTCCCCGAATTCGAAAAACCGCTTGGTGAGGATGTGGTTCGCTGGGCCGCTTCCGGCGACTCTGACGGATCTCAGTATCGCGGCTATCGA
This sequence comes from Opitutales bacterium, assembly GCA_021772595.1. Taxonomy (GTDB): domain Bacteria; phylum Verrucomicrobiota; class Verrucomicrobiia; order Opitutales; family Opitutaceae; genus Pelagisphaera. The sequence continues at coordinate 2,763 of JAJFLS010000013.1, read as the reverse complement.
TTCGACAGCGACGGGATCCCTGAATTCCTTGTCGAGCTAAAGGGCGCCGTCCTGTACGAACGACTACAACCGGTGAAGAACGAATCTGGAGAACAGTCCATACGAAGGACGATTCGTTACACGAGCGAAATCCAGTGGGATGATTCCCGTCTCAAACATCCAATGAAAGTTGATGTCACGGAAATTGAAACGAGCGACCCCATGACGCGGATATTCATCTACCAATGGTGAAGCAGCTGATATTCTCTCTTTCCCTATTCGTCGGTTCTCTCAATGCAGGCGATGTCTATGAACGTTTCGAAATCTTAACCGCCAGTTCCCCATCGTCTCCGCGTTCCAAAGAATGGCAACCGGGGCAGGGCTTAGCCCTCGAAATTAGCGGAATGACTTGGACCTCGGACGGTCGTTTGGCGGTTGCGATTCGGAAGGGCGAAGTTTGGTTCATCGACGGGGCTGATTCCGATTCGGTCGACGAGGTAAGCTTCAAACGTTTCGCTTCTGGGTTGCAGGAGCCGCTGGGGATATTGCAGGACGGCGATAGTTTCTTGGTTGCCCAACGAACCGAAGTGACGCGACTGCGAGATACGGATGGAGATGATGTCGCGGATGAGTACCTGACCGCGGCGTCCGGTTGGAACGTATCGGGTGCCTATCATGGATACACCTACGGTCCAGAACGCGATGCACAGGGACGCCTTTGGATCACCACCAACATCGACATGGGCGATCACGCAGATAATGATGCGGCGTGGAGAGGTTGGGGATTGACGATCAATGCGGACGGCTCGGTATCGGGGCAAACAGCGGGTATGCGTTCGCCTTCAGGACTTGGAGCAAATAGGGAAGGGGATCTGTTCTATAGCGACCAGCAGGGAACGTGGATGCCAGCGACTCCAATCAATCATCTGCGTCCGGGCGCGTTCTACGGGAATCCAAGCGGTCTCGCTTCGCAAGATTTGCCGAGTTCTCATATGCAACTCTCGGCGAAGGTACCGGAAGGCATTCTGTATCCGGATGCTCTGGCTCGATTGCCAGAGCTGACTCCGCCGGCTGTGTGGTTGCCTTACAATAAAGTTGGACGTAGTGGTACGGACATACAAGTGATTGATCAGAATGGTCGATTCGGTCCCTTTGATGGTCAGCTTCTGATCGGCGAGTTTACAAACGTCGAAGTGAATCGCGTTTTCCTTGAAAAAATCGATGGCGAATACCAGGGAGCCTGTTTCCGGTTTCTCGACCATTTTCCATCGGCTGTGTTTCGGCTTAGCTTTGGGAGTGATGGTAGTCTGTATGTTGGCATGACCAATCGCGGATGGTCGTCTTTGGGGAATCGTTCCTATGGTCTGGTTCGAGTTCGTTGGAGTGGAGAAACTCCTTTTGAAATCAAGGAAATGCGGGCCAAACCTGATGGATTTGAACTGGTATTTACGCAGCCGGTGGATCCTGCCAAAGCGTCCGACGTTGACTCGTACCGAATGGACAACTACACATATCTCTATTCTGGAGCCTACGGATCGGACGAATTGGATAAGAATGAAAATCCGATCACTGAGGCAATCGTTGGCGCTGATGAAATGTCGGTATACTTAAAAGTGAAGAATTTGAAACCCCACTATGTCCACGAGCTTCACGCCGAGGGAGTCGCCAATCAAATGGGAGAGCCATTGCTCCATTCAGCCGCGTATTACACCTTGAACCGAATTCCCAAAAAATGAAAAAGAACGCACAGTTATTAAAGGTAGCGGCCGATCTCCGAGCGGCCATTTTACTGAAGCGAATGACCGCTCGGAGATCGGTCGCGACCTTAGTGGTTTTCGGAGCGTGTTCTACTTCTGTTTTCGCTCAATTGCCCGACTGGCCAGACCCTGTTGCCAATCACGTAGTGCCCTATCAAAGCTTGGGCATTACACATGGCCCTATTTTGGGAGGGGTGACTTCGACGTCCGTTAAAATTTGGATACGGACAATGAATTCGATGCCTTTTGAGATTTTGCTCAGTGAGCGCGTACCCTTTGATGAGGCCACGAATTTCATCGGTGGTACGCAAGCCGACGAAGATTTTACGGGCTGGGTGAACGCGGATAGCCTCGAGCCGAATACTCACTATTACTATGCGGTTCAGCTTAAAGGGGAGATCGTCGATACGCGAGCGAGTGTGAACGATCCATGGCCCTCGTTTCGAACGCTTCCCGATGAAACAAGCTACGCGCACGCGTACAACCCGGAAGGACGTTTCAATTTTAGCTTTTCCATCGGAGCCTGTCAGCGTCAGCGTTCGCCTACGGATACCTATGGCGTTTATGCGAATCCGCCAGTGTTCAACACGCTTTGGGAGAAACATCGGGACAAAGTCGCCTTTCACATTATCAATGGTGACTACACGTATGAAGAAACCTTAGACGGTGCGAAGACGGGTTTGGAAAACAACTATAAGCTCTATTTGGATCGGGGACTTTCACTCAATCGGTATCTGAGACATGTGCCGATGATGACTCTGTTCAACGATCATGAAGTGACGGATAATATAGACGGAGCGGGTGAAGTCGGATTGAAAAATGGAAACTATCTCGTTCGTGATCCTGCACTAGCAGTGTGGCAATATTATGCGGACTGGGCCAATGATTCAGCGCCGCATCGAGGCGACTTGCGGTTTGGTAAGGCGCATTTGGGAAAAGGTTCCAATGTGCTTTTCGATCCCAATGCGGATTTTTCCGATCTCGATCTGTCCCAGGTGAGCACCTTGCATATCGGGCCTTTCTACAA
>JAJFLS010000120.1 GCA_021772595.1 Opitutales bacterium | reverse complement strand
GGGTCGCCGTTCTCGAGGGTTGCGGAATAGGATAGGGAGTCTCCGATGTCCTCGTCGGCGAAATTGCCTGAGACATCCAGGCTGAATGCCGCGTCTTCGTCTGTGGACTGGTCCGCGACGCTGGTTGAGACGGTGGGTCCGTCGTTGGTGTTCTCGACGTTAATCGCTAGAATGTCGCTGGCTTGTTCGGTCCCATCGGACGAGGTGACTTTTACGCAGAATGATCCGGTGTCCCCATTTTCTGGAGTTCCTGAAAAAGTCCCATTGTCGCTATCGAATGAGAGCCAGTTTGGGAGAGAGCCGTCGCCGATGATTTCGCCCGTTTCATTGGTAAGTTCCGCTGAATAGGTAAGCGTGTCGCCGAGGTCGGCGTCTTGGAAGTTTCCGGAAACATCGAGGGTGAATGCTGCGTCTTCGTCGACCGTTTGGTCGGCGATAGCCGTTGCGGTGGGTCCGTCGTTCGTGTTCTCGACTGCGATGGAGAAAGTGTCTGCGGCGGAGGCCTCTCCGTCAGAAGCGGTTACTGTGACGCTGATGTCTCCTACGTCTCCATTGTCTGGAGTTCCCGAGAGTTCGCCTGTGCTGGTGTCGATGGTCAGCCAGCTTGGGAGCGGGTCTCCGTTTTCGAGCGTGGCGGAGTAGGAGAGGGTGTCGCCTAGGTCCGAATCGTCGAAGTTGCCGGAGACGTCGAGGCTGAATGCGGCGTCTTCGTCGGTGGACTGGTCGGCAATGGCTGCGGAAACGGTGGGCCCGTCGTTTGTGTTTTCGACGGTGACGGTAAATGTTTCTGTATCGCTGGAACCGTCGCTGGAGGTGGACTGAATGATTATGTCGTGCGAAGTATCGGTCTCGTAATCGATCTGAGAATTGTCGCTGAGTGTCACCTCGCCCGTGTCTGGGTCTACTGCGAAGGGGCCGTCTGTGATTTCGTTTCCGTCGGAATCGACGATTTTGTAGCTGATGGTGTCGCCGGAATCGTTGGCGGATGCGGTGATTCCGACGGTGGAGTCGTTGGCGGCGTTTTCAGCGATCGTGTTGTCGGCGGCGTTAGCGTCTGTTGTTTCGCTGATGCCGGAATGGATGTCGTTCGCGTCCTCGTAGAGCGATTGCACATCGTCCGAATCGAGAGCTCTATCGTATAGTTTGAAGTCGTCTACGCGGCCTTTCATCGAGAGGGCTCCGCCTCCGTAAGGACGATTGCCCAGCATGAGGTTCGAATCCTCGTGCATTTCTGCGAGGTAGCTGAGGTTGCCACTGATTGGCGTGTTGTGGCTTGTGGTTTCGCCGGCTTCGTTGGTGGCGGAAATAGTGACGTGTTCTCCGTCGTAGACGAAGGTGATGTGACTCCAGTCGTCTGGGTCGATCGAAACGTCTGTCTCGTGCCAAGCCCAAGCGTCGTCGTCGGTGGCGATCATGAACTTCAACTCGTTGTTGTCGCCGAACGAGAGGTCGAAGGAGCCTTCTTTATTTACGATCGAGTCGTAGTGAATCTGCGTTCCGTCGGGCTGTATCCAGAGCGAAAAACTAAAGGTGTCGCTCCCGCCGAGATCGGATTCGGCAGAGTCGGCGATCATTGCTTTCGAGCCGACCGTGCCGTCGAGGTAGATTCCGACGCCGTCGTTTGTTCCATTGGTGAGGGTCGCGTCGTCTTCGATGGCGTCGCCTTCGGCTGTATCCGCTAGGCCGTCTTCGTCGAAATTCAATTCGATGACAGGATTCTCATGCGGCTGGGTGACTTCGATGGTGAACGATTCGGACGAGCTTGTGCCGTCTTCGGAGTTTGCCTGGATTATGATATCGTGGCTGGGAGCGGTGTCGTAGTCGATCTGGGTATTATCTCTCACGGTTACGATGCCGGTGTCGGGATCAACAGCGAAGGGGCCGTCGGTAATCTCGTTGCCCTCGGTATCCACAATCTTATACGTTACTGCGTCACTATCGGTTGCACGCGCGGTGATTCCGACTTGGGCACCGTTGGAAGTGTCCTCGGCGACGGTATTGTCGTTGTCGTTGGCGTCTGTAGTGTCGCTGATCTCGAAGTGTTCTTCCTTGGCCTCGTCGAAAAGAGAATCAACCTCATCAGAGCTAAGAGCTTTGTCGTATAGTTTGAAGTCGTCGACGGCGCCGTCCATGGACCAATAGCCGTTGCCATAAGGGCGGCTGCCAATCATCAAGTCGGCGTCTTCGTAGCCAGGAAGCACTGTAACAGCGCCCGTGTATTCTTGAGTGTGGGTAGATTCTATGCCGTTTTCTCCCTTGGCTGAAAGGCTTACGTTTTCGCCGTCGTAAGTTAGTGTCACATGACTCCATTCGTCGGGAGAGATGTTGATATCGGTGGTGTGCCAGGCCCAGGCTTCGTCTTCGGTGTTGATGGCGAATACGAGGTTATTGGAATTGTCGAAGGAAACGATATAGGAGCCTTCTTTGCTGACGAGCACATCGTAGTTGTTCTGCAAACCATCCGGCTTGACCCAAAGCGATATGCTGAATTCCTCCTGTCCCGTCATATCGGTTTCTGCTGAATCCGCTATCGAGATTTTCGAGCCTGTCGTACCGTCTAGTGTGACGCCAAGCCCATCGTTGGTCGCATTCTGCAGGGTTCCATCGTCATCGACGCTATCGCCGATCGCCGTATCCGACATTCCATCATCGTCGAAATTCAATTGGACGACTGGAGTGTCGTTTGCGTCGCCGACTGCTACGGTATAGCTTTGATTCGATGTCGAGCCATCTTCAGAGTTGGCGATAATCTCGATAGTATGCGAGGTGTCGGTTTCGTAGTCGAGTTTAGATGCGTCGGCGACAGTGACTTCCCCGGTGTTTTCGTCGATTGCGAAACGTCCATCTGCGTCGTCTGAAATGGCATAGGTGACGCTATTACCGGTGGCGTCGTTGTCGGTTGCTGAGGCTGTAATTCCAACGGAATCCCCATTCGACGCGTCTTCAGAGACAAGGCTGGCGTTGGAGTCTGTATCTGAAATTGCGGATACGTTGAACTCGTTGACATCGTTGATATCGATCGTGAAAACATTGCTTGAAGCGGAGCCGTCCTGAGAAGTGGCAGTGATGGTGATGTCGATGGAGCTCTCGGATTCGGCGTTGATGACAGCGTTCGCGGCGACTCGTACTGTACCGTCCGCGTCGACGGCGAATCGAGCGTCGTCAACGCTATAGGTTACTTGATTGTTTGAGCCATCGGTGTCGGTTGCCGAAGCGACGATCCCAACTTCGGCGCCTTCGGACGCGTTTTCGTCGATGACATTGGCTGAGGCATCGGCGTCGGAAACAGGAGAAACGTCGAACTCGTTTACGTCGGCGATATCCAAGGAAAATATATCGCTTGTGGACGCTTCTCCATCGGTCGCGGTTACGGTGACGCTCAATGCTCCGATGTCTTGATCGTCCGGCGTTCCGGAAATGAGGCCTGTATCCGAATCAATAGACAGCCAATCCGGTAGTGGGTCTCCGTTTTCAAGAGTCGCGCTATATGAAAGGGAATCGCCCGCATCTTGATCCTCGAAGTTTCCGGAGACATCCAGAGAGAACAAACTTCCGTCATCAGCTGACTGGTCGGAGATGGAGGTGGATACGGTAGGCCCGTCGTTGGTGTTCTCGACGGAGACGGAGAAGGTGTCGCTCGCGGATGCTTCTCCGTCGGATGCGGTGATTGCCATGGAAATGTCCCCGACGTCTCCATTTTCTGGAGTTCCGGAGAGCTCGCCCGTGACGGGGTCGATGGACAGCCAGCTCGGGAGGGGGTCGCCGTTCTCGAGGGTTGCGGAGAAGGAGAGCGAGTCTCCGAGGTCTTCGTCCGCGAAGTTCCCTGAGACGTCCAAACTGAACGCCGCGTCCTCGTCGGTGGACTGGTCTGCAATGCTTGTGGATACGGTCGGCCCGTCGTTGGTGTTGTCGACGGTGATGGAGAAGGTGTCGTCCGCGGAGGCTTCTCCGTCGGACGCTGTGACGGTGACGCTGATAGCGCCGACGTCCCCGTTTTCCGGAGTCCCGGAGAGCTCGCCTGTGCTCGGGTCGATGGACAGCCAGCTCGGGAGCGGGTCGCCGTTCTGGAGGGTCGCGGAGTAGGAGAGGGTGTCTCCGAGGTCCTCGTCGTCGAAGTTGCCTGAGACGTCGAGGCTGAATGCGGCGTCCTCGTCGGTGGTTTGGTCCGCGATGGAGGTGGAGACAGTTGGCCCGTCGTTGGTGTTGTCGACAGTGATCGAGAAAGTGTCGGCTGCGGAGGCTTCGCCGTCGGATGCGGTTACTGTGACGGAGATAGCTCCGACGTCCCCGTTTTCCGGAGTCCCGGAGAGTTCGCCCGTGCTGGGGTCGATGGAGAGCCAGTCGGGGAGGGGGTCTCCGTTCTCGAGGGTCGCCGAATAGGAGAGGGTGTCTCCGAGGTCCTGGTCGGCGAAGTTGGGCGAGACGTCCAGAGAGAAGGCTGAGTCTTCACTCGTAGTGGAATCGACGATACTAGTAGTAAGAACTGGTCCGTCGTTAGTGTTCTCTATCGAAAGAGAAAATATGTCGGAAGTTTCGGAATCCCCGTCGGACAAGGTGATGGTTACGCTGATATCGCCGACGTCTTCGTTATCTGGTACGCCAGAGAGCTCGCCTGTGTCGGGGTCCAGTGAGAGCCAATCTGGCAAGGGATCGCCATTCTCGAGGGTGGCGGAATACGAGAGCGTGTCCCCTTGGTCCTCGTCGTCGAAGTTTTCAGCTACGTCGAGATTGAAAGCAGTGTCTTCGCTTGCGGTGACGTCCGCGATGTTGGCGGTTAGAGTGGGCGCGTCGTTTGTGTTGTCTACTGAAAGCGTGAAAGTCTGGCTGGTCTCTGCTTCGCCGTCGGTTGCGGTGATTTGTATTTGGAGATCACCGACATCGTCATTTCTTGGCGTGCCTGTGAGTTCACCCGTGTCGGAGTCGAACGCGAGCCAATCGGGTAGCGGATCGCCGTTTTCGAGAGTTGCGGAATAGGAGAGCGTGTCGCCGAGGTCGTCGTCATCGAAGTTGTCGGAAACATCGAGGGAGAATGCGCTGTCTTCGTCGGTTGTCTGATCGTCGATGATCGCTGAGACAGTGGGCTCTTGGTTGGCGTTGTCGGTGCTGTCGCCGGCATCTCCGCCGTCGACTGGCTCGCCTGAGTCCCCGGTGCCTTCCGCGTCTTCGCTATCGCCGCCTTCTTCAGCAGGGCCTTGGTTTGTCGCGCCGTCGTCGGAATCGCCTTCGCTGCCGTCTCCCTCGTCGGAATCTTCGCTGCCGCCGTCTTCTCCATCGGCAGTCTCGCCGCTATCGTCGGCCTCTCCGCCGTCTACGGGCTCGCCTGTGTCCCCGTTGTCTTCGGCAGCGCCTTGGTTTGTCGCGCCGTCGTCGGAATCGCCTTCGCTGTCGCCGCCGTCTTCTGCGATGTCTTCGTTTGTCGCGCCGTCGTTGGTATCGCCTTCGCTACCGTCTGTGTCGTCGATTTCGTCATTGTCGCCATTACTGTCGCCGTCGATAATGTCTAAGGTTGGAGCTCCGTTCGCGTTTTCGACAAAGAGTTGGAAGGATTGGCTGACGGACTCTCCGGCACCATCGGTGGCGGTTATGGTGATCGTGTGATCCCCGGCGCTATCGGATGTGGGGACTCCTGTGAGCGTGCCGGTAACGGGATCGATGCTGAGCCATTCGGGAAGGTCGGCTGAATAGGTAAGCGTGTCTCCGGTATCGACATCGGTGAACGCGTTTTCAGGGAGAGTAAGCGTGAAGGCGTCGTCGGTTTCGACGGTTTGCGGGCCGACGTTTACATTAACTTCGGGAGCGTCGTTGACGGCATCAATATTGATAGAGACGGAGGAATTGTCTTCGGACCAGGCTTGCCCATCGAAGCCCGACCAAGTGAATGTGGTTTGGCCGTTCCAGTTCTCGTCGGGACGAAATTCGAGTTCGTCGATTCGATCGGCGTCGATGAGTTGGCCGATGGTGGCGGCTTCTCCAGCAAAGAAGAGGGCTCCGTTTAACGGAAGGCTATCGATTCGAACGAGCTCGAGATAGTCTTTGTCTTTATCGTCCCAAGCATTGTCGAAGTCGTCGGGATCGAATACGACGCGGACGTCTTCAAGGGTGGAGGTTTCGATGGATGAAATGCGGGCTGCCTCGTTGACGTCTTCGGGCCAGACGGAAAGGGTCTGCTCGATGCGGTTTCCGTTGCCGTCGGTAGAGACTATTTTGATGGGGTAGTTCTCGGGGTGGGCTTCGTAGTCGACGCTAACTCCGTCTTTGAGTTTGAGAACGTTGCCAACTAATTCGAAGAGCCCGGAGCTGTCCTCGGCGATGGTGTATTCGTAGGTCTCTCCGAGTCCGGCGTCATCTGTATCCAATTTTCCGATCAATGCGCCTGCGTCGTTCTCGGCTAGCCGGTTGTGGCTGAGGATCAGGTGGAACGTTTGTCCGCCACCGTCTTTCGTTTCGGCGATGGTTAGCTCGATGTCGGTGTCGGTTCCGTCTTTTTGGATCGTGACTTCGAGCTTTATCTGTTTATCGTTTTCGAAGATGTCATTGGGCAGGCGTAGAATTCCGGTGGACCCATCGATGTTGACCTGAGTGGCCAAATCCCCGTCGATTATCGAGGCGATGATGGGATCGTCAGTTCCTCCGCCTTCGGGCAGATCGATGAATTCGCTTATGTCGATCTCGATAAATTCGGGTGCCGTTGATGTCGTGTAGTGACGGGGGCCTAGGTCGGATGGGGTGTTTTCGTCTGAGCCGGAGCGTTGCTCGACGCCGATCGGATCGACGTTGAGGGTGGTATTTAGGCTCGATTCTTCCTTGATCTCCGTACCTTGAGCGAGTGGATCAGACTCTTGATAGACCGATTCCTCGGGTATCGTTGTCGATCCGCTTGAGTTGATTTCCGGCTGAACGAATTGCGAGACCTCCCATTTTTGGGCCTCAGCGGTGGAGGCGATCAATTGGAGCGGCGCGAATATGATGCCCTGGTAATAGGGGTCGTCTTGGTTGACTTCCAGGTCGACGCCTTCGGTTTGCTGGACGAAATCGTGCCAGGTAATGGTTTGCCCATCGTATAGCTGGAGGCTTGGTTCCTGGGAGAATTCGACGTCGAGAAAATTCTTGAGGATGTAGGTGGATCCATCGTGGCAGACGATTTGCAGATCCTTGGCTTGAGGGACGAGCTGAGACACGATATCCGTGTTGCTGATCGTGAAAATCTCTCCGGAAGTCACTTGAAGACTTTCACCATCGTTGAGTGTGAGATTCTGCGGTTTGGCGGACTGATCGCGCTTGAAAATGATTTCGAGACTCATTTCGTTTGTATATTAGGTAAACAGCTTAGTGTAACGCGCCTATGGCGCTCCCTATATTACGGCTAGAAACCAGCGAAAATGTACCCTTAGAAATTGAATTTTTGTAAATGAAAACTTCGATGGATGATTCAGTCTAGTGGGGGGTAGGTGTTTCCCTGAATTGAGATGCCTTTTCTGAGCCGGAAAATACGGTATTCCGGCTAAGAGAAAGTTAAATAAGTCATTGTAGGAGCGGGTTTACACCGCGATTTAGCCGGTCGATAGAAGACGCAATGAGAGATATAGCGGGATAGATCCGCTCCTACAATTGAGTAACCGCGCAATTTTTGATTTTTAAGACACTCTCTCAGAGGTGCTTAGAAAACCTGTCTTATTTCGCTATTTTTGAAGGACGATCCTGCAGCGGGACCGACGAATACACTGAAGCGTTATGATGATTTGGCGTCGCGATGCCGATTTCACCCTCAACGGGGAATACCATGCTGTCCAAATCGATATCGATTTCGAATCTGCCGACCGTTTTTCCGAGGGCGAATTGGCTCCTGCGCTTCACGACCTTCCGAATGGTGATCCCGTTGGAGTCAAGATCGACGGCGGTGGATCCTGGCCAGGGGAAAAACGATCCTGTATTGATTACTTGAGTCGGTCCTTCGGCTCGGATGCTGGGCTTGTGAGTGTGGCCGATGATCATGAATTGGGGCGTCTTCTCGTATTGGCTTGCCATTTCGACGGCCAATTTCGGGGCATCTTCCCAGCATTTCAGGATTTTGAAAGGTTTGGTCGGCGGCCAGGCTTGGTGTGCGAAGATCTGAATTTTCCCCCAGACGGTTGGGTCGTAGTCCTTGGTAAGGGCGTGTCCTTCCATGCAGGCGTCCTTGATGGATTGGAGGAATCGGTAAAACGTGATTTGGCCTTGGCTCTGGATTCGCTCGAAGTTGGTTTGAGCGACTTCTTCCAGGATGCGTGAGGTCGTGCTCCAGGGAGCGATGCTTTTGAATATCCCGTCGCCGTGGGTTATGAGGATTTGCCCGCAGTTTAGCTCGCCGTAGTGAATGTCCGAAATATTCGGATCGTGGTTGCCAGTAATGAAAACCGGGTTGGCATTCCAGTCGGCGAGCTGGGCGCTGAACTCTTCGAATGAAGGCAGGGGCGAGTCGATGTGGGAGGGAGCATCCTCGTATTTCTGCTCGAGCGTGTCGCCGTTGAATAGGACGGTATCCGTTTCAGTGACGAGACCTTTCAAACTATCAAGCTCTTTGATCAAGCTGGCCTTATGGCCCCAGTGTAGGTCTGAGAGGATTCTAATCACTTATCGCTGCGTTAAGTTGCTTTTAGCTCTTTTGGTTGGCAATGATGGCTCAATTGGCGGAATTCGCAAATCGTCATTCAAACTATAGATCGGTGAGCGGCTGCGTATCTAAAGAAACCGGCCCGCGAACCGATTAGAATAGGATGAATTCATTGGAGGAATTCCAGAAAATGGTCCAAGCAGGATCGGCCTCAAGTGGCCTAAGCCAAGATACTATCAAGAGTTTGGGGAAATTGGCGGAACGTTTGGACAAACCGGGCAAGCGTCTGGAGGATATTCTGAACAATCTGGACCCCAAAGACCGCGGCGAGCTCGACAAGTTGCACCGGATCCAGAACGCGATCGAACGCGGACCGTACTTGGATTGAGTTGAATCTGGATCGCTGTGGAGGCACCATGGTAGGGCCTGCTTATCCTTAAGCAGCCGCGACATTGTCTAGCATCCGCGACGACTGACTAAGGATAGTCAGCCCTACCTGTGAAATCCGTCGCCTAGAGATCCTTGACCAGAATCTTCGATTGGCGGTTCTGCTGCACGTAGTTCTCGCGGCGGCTGGCGGGCAGCGAATCGGAATCCGTTTCGCGAAATCTGCAGATCGATTCGAAAAAGCTAAAGCTCTGGGTCGAGAGCGCGAGTATTCGATTGCAGCCTTCTTTTTGAGCCATGTGGCAAGCGAAGTTCACTAGCTTAGATCCGGCTCCCTGTCGCTGATGCAACGAGTGGACCACGAGCGCATTGATCTCGGCGGTCTCCGGCTCCTCGTCGTAACGCGAAATGAGGACGCAACCAATTAGGTTGCCGTCGATTTCATAGACGTGAAAATTCTGGATCTCGTTTTCTATGGACTCGATCGTACGCGTCGCAAGCTCCTCCTTTTCGGCCGATCCGCTGGTGAGATGAAAAATGAGGGGCACATCGGTTCGCTTCGCCTGCCGGATCTGCTGGTACTCGTTTCCGTAGACGAGCGTGCCCACACCTTCGTTCGAGAAGACCTCTCGGACGAGACCATCGTGGACGTTTCCGTCCAAAATGTGAATACGAGCGATACCGCCTTTGACGCCGAGATGCGCATGCGTTGCTTTGCTTAGCGCGGAGGCGTCGAACGAGCTGGATTCAGCGTCGTCCAATTTCGCTTCGAGATCATCGATCGAGAGCTGCCGTTTCAGTTCTCCGTCGATGCGCAGCCCTTCGAGTTCGGTGACGAAAATCGTCTTGGTCGCTTTCAGCGCGAAGGCGGCCTCGATAGCGAGGAGGTCGCTATTGATTCGAAGCGTGTGGCCGTTGCGGTCGAAACCGATGGGCTGGATGATCGGGATGATGTTCTGGGCGATCAGATGGTTCAGGAACTCGGCGTCAACGCGATCGGCTTTGCCGGTCCGCTGAAAGTCGACTCCTTTTAGGACGCCGACCGGAGTGGAGCGGACGGAATTTGTGATCGCGCACTTTAGCCCGGTTTGGGTCAGCGCTTCGAGGATCTGGTGCGAGGCCCGCGAGGAAGCGCGAATCGCGAGATCCAACGTCGCCGGGTCAGTCACGCCGGATCCGTCCGCATTCGAAATCTCGATACCTCTTTCATCTGACAGCTCGGAAATCTGTTTTCCGATTCCGTGGGCGATGACGACGTTGATTTGCAAGCTCCTGAGTACTGCAATATCGAGAAGGATATTGGGGAGGTTTTCGTTTTCCAGAATCGCCCCGTCTAGCGAAATCACAAAGGTCTGTCCCAAGAATCTGGGCACATAATTCAATATGCCTCTGAGGTCAGCGGGTTTCATGTTGGAGATACCTTCGTTCATTTGGAAGTGGATGATTCGAGATGCGACGGATTTGTGGCCGGCCTGGTTTTGTTAGTTCACGCGGAGAATAGGACGACAAACGCGGCGATGACAATGACGAAGAAGTGGGTTCATTAAACGTGCTATTTCAATTGTAGGAGCCTGCTTGCAGGCGATTAACTCTCTGGAGCATGACGAAGGATATCGCCTGCAAGCCGCCGACAGGTCGGGGTCAATGACAGGCTCCTACAAGCGTCGAACTGATATTAGGGCGCCGCCCGATCGGCTTCTCGAATAATGCTCCATTCGCGGATCTGGCCTTCGAAGTAGAGCTTGGCGGCGACCTTGTCGACTTCGATAGGGCCGGTTTCGATGGCGAAGTGGTAGGCCTTCGGTGGGCTTTCGGGATCGAAACGTGCGAGATCTTCTTCGTTTTCCACTCTCATCTCGGCGAGAAGTCTAAGGTCGCCATCCTTGTAGAAAGCGGCGAGGCGGAAATCGGGGCTCTCGCCGAAGGCTTCCGGCAGGGTGAGGCGGATCGTTATGGGTTGCTCCGGAGTGAACGCCGCATCGGCGGCGACAGATTCGAGCTTCGGCACAAGAATTGGTTTTCGCGGGATGTAGTAGACGATTTGCGAGGGAAGGTCGTTTTCGAGAGGGCCGGCGAGTTTTCTGGCCAGAATCCCGCTTGAGCTCAGCTCCTCGGAGGGGTTGGTCCGCGTGGTGTTCAGACTATACCAATCGTAGAGGTTTTTTTCCGTAGCCTGGGCCGCTCGCTCGCTCATGGCCTGGCTCGGTTCGTAGGGGCGCTCCTCTTTTCGAAACGAGAGCTGTACCCAAGTATAGAAGACGATGAAGGAGAAGATGGCCAAGACGATCGGCCACATGGGCCAAGGTTTTCGTTCTTCCTGCGGGGACGCGTCTTGCTGGCCTGACTGTGAGGGCTCGTTTTCCATACTCGGCCAACCCAATCGCATTTGGGGACGAGATAAAGCCTGAACCGAGCCAAATGCTTTCATTTTCTCGTTGCGCGGCGAAATCGGCGGGGTCATTTGATAGGTTTTCGGTCATGCAATATTGGAGCAAAACGTACATCCCGACACTCAAGGAAAGCCCTGCGGAAGCGGAAATCGAATCGCATAAGCTACTGCTTCGGGCAGGGCTCGTGAGAAAGATCGGAGGCGGGCTATACGCGTTTTTACCGCTGGGCAAGCGGGTGCTGGAGAAGGTTTCGCAAATCTGCCGCGAGGAGATGAATGCCGCCGGGGCGATCGAGCTTTTGATGCCTGCCGTGCTTCCTGCCGAGCAATGGAAGGCCGGTCCTCGGTGGAACGTTGTCCGCGAAGTCATGTACTCGGTCGGAAGCGCTTCCAAGTCCGCGAGACCGACCGAGGAGCCGCAATACGTCCTCGGGCCGACTCACGAAGAGATTATCACGCCGATGATCGGCTCCGAGATTTCGAGCTATCGGGACATGGGAAAGACGTTCTACCAGATCCAGACCAAGTTCCGAAACGAGATCCGTCCTCGCTACGGATTGATGCGGGCTCGCGAGTTTATCATGAAAGATGGCTACAGTTTCGACGAGGACGACGAGAAGGCCGAGGCGACCTACCATCGGATAGCCGGAGCCTACGACAAGTTTTTCGCTCGCTGCGGGCTGACGTTCATCTCGGTCGAAGCCGACCCCGGGATCATGGGCGGCGCGTTCTCTCACGAATACATGGTGCCTGCGGAAGTGGGCGACGACGATGTGGTCTATTGCGAAGAGAGCGGCTACTCCGCCAACGTGGAGAAGGCGACTAGCGGAATCGTTCCAGGAGATTTGGTCGATGCTGAACCCGTGGGCGATTTGGAGAAATTCGAGACGCCTGGAGTAAAGACTATCGAAAAGCTTGCGAAAGATCCGTTCAATATCCCTGCGAACGAGCAGTTTAAGACTTTGCTCTTTGTAGGAGACGAGAAGCTTTTTGCAGTCGTGGTTCGCGGTTGCGATCAGGTGGAGGAAGCGAAATTGAGCTCTCTTGGTTATCAAGTGATCCGTCCTGCTACGGTTGATGAAATCTTCGAGGCGATGGGCGCTTATCCTGGAAGCCTGGGAGCTATCAAAGGTACGATCAAGGATCGTCCCAAGCTCGACGGCATCTTCGGCGACGAAGCAATTCGGTTGATCGGCAACGGGGTGACAGGCGCGAATGAAAAGGCGATGCACGTGAAAAATGTAAACGTCAGCCGCGATCTCGATCTCGATCGTTTTGGCGATTTCAGAAAGGTCCAAGAAGGCGAGCCTTGCCCAAAATCCGGAAAGCCGCTCAAGGTCGCCCGCGCGATCGAGGTCGGCCATATTTTCAAGCTGGGCACGAAGTTCAGCGACAGCGACCAATGGGGCGCGAAATTCCACGACGCTGAAAAGCAAACGCGTCCCGCAGTCATGGGCTGCTACGGTATCGGGATTTCCAGGACGATCCAGGCGGTTATCGAGCAGTCACGCGATGAATCGGGTATAAAGTGGCCATGGAATGTCGCGCCGTATCACGTGATCATAACCGTGCTCGATTCAGATTTGGAAGAGGCGGCGAGTCTTGCGGAGAAAATCGGATCCGCTGCGGAAGCCGCGGGTGCTGATGTCTTGGTCGACGACCGTTCCGAGCGTCCGGGCGTCAAGTTCAAGGACGCGGACCTGATCGGAATTCCATTGCGGATAACGATCGGCGGTCGCGGGTTGAAGGAGGGAATCGTGGAAATGAAATTGCGGGATCAGAAAGACGTTCGTAAGATTGCGATTGATGAGGCGGCGGATATAGTTGCTTCCGAGATACGCGAATTGGCTTCGAGTTAACAATGGTTTCGATGATTGGAGGAGGCGGGGCGACGGCTCCGGAAACGGATACGTACGAGGCGACCGAAGTTTCGGGCGTTTGGAACGTGATCGTGCTCAATGATCCGGTGAATTTGATGTCCTACGTAACCATGATTTTTCGACGCGTGCTCGGAATGAGTCTTCCGGTTGCGGAAAAGCACATGATGGAAGTCCACGAGCTAGGGCGTTCGGTCGTCTGGACAGGCGATCGCGAGAAAGCGGAAGCCTACCTTTACCAGCTGCAAGAGTGGCATCTCACTGTCATTTTGGAGAAGAATGAGTCAACTTGAATTCAGATTGGATGTGGATTCGATCCGTCCCTTGCTAGAGCATGTGAGGCCGCTCCTGACCGCGTTGTGCGAGGATCTGGCTAGCCCGAACGAGCCGCCGGATGAGGACGAGGTGATGGCGGATTTCTGGTC